>NZ_CACZDK010000002.1 GCF_902779965.1 Fibrobacter succinogenes
GAACGGTATTATCTTGGCCGAAGACGGCTCCAAGATGAGTAAGTCTAAGCGCAACTACCCGGACCCGAACGACCTCATCGAACGCACGGGTGCCGACGCTATTCGCTTGTTTATGATCAACTCCGCCGCTTTGAAGGCCGAAGACCTGCGCTTCAGCGAAGAAGGCGTGAAGGGCATCGTGAAACAGGTGATGTTGCCGCTTTGGAACGCTGTTGCATTCTTTGTTTCTAACCATAACGCCGATGCTGCCAAGGGCCAGTTGAATTGGAAGCCGGGTCAGGAAGTGAAGAGCGACAACGAACTTGACCGCTGGATGCTTGCAACATTGCAGGATCTCGCCGCCAAGGTCGAAGTGGAAATGAAGGCTTACCGCTTGTACAACGTGGTGCCTGCTGTGATTGCTGCAGTTGATGACCTCACGAACTGGTACGTGCGCCGCAGCCGTCGCCGCTTCTGGAAGTCCGAAAACGATGGCGACAAGAACGCCGCCTACGCAACCATGTACAAGGTGCTCGTAGACTTCTCCAAGATTCTCGCTCCGTTCCTCCCGCTCCTCGCCGAAGAAATCTACCAGATTCTCGTTCGCGAAGTCGATGCCAACGCTCCGGTGAGCGTGCACCTCTGCGAATTCCCGAGCGCCGACAAGTCCCTCATGGACGAAAAGCTCGTGGAACGCATCGCCATGGTGCGTGGCATGGTCGAAATGGGCCGCGTGATTCGTGCTACGAACAACGTAAAGAACCGTATGCCGATTGCCAGTATGACGGTGGTTGCTCACGGCACCGAAGAAAAGAACGTCGCCGAGACCATGAAGGACTTGATCCTCGAAGAACTCAACGTTCGCGAAATGAAGTTCCTCGAAGATGAGACGAAACTCGTGCAGCTTTCTGCTAAGCCGAACTTCCTCGCTATTAAGGCAAAGGGGCCGGATTATGCAAAGAACATGAAGGTGATTTCCGCTAAGCTCAACAGCCTCACGGTTGATGAAATCAAGGCTCTCCAGGCTGGCGAAACCATCAAGTTCGAATTCGGTGAAGTTGGTGCTGACTGCTTGATGCTCAACCGCATCGTGGCCGATGGCATGGCCGTGGAAGCCAACCAGCACTTCACCGTGGCTCTGGACCTCAAGATTACCGACGAACTCCGCCGCGCTTGCGTGGCCCGCGAACTCGTGAACCGCATCCAGAATCGCCGTAAGGATCAGGACTACGCCATCACCGATAAGATCGAAGTGACGTTGTTCTCTGCAAGCGAAGTCTTCAAGCAGGCCGTTGCTGAGAATGAGGCTTACATTGCTGGCGAGACCCAAGCTGTTAAGATTGCCTGGGCTGCAGCAGCCGATGGCCTCGAAGCTAACGATGCTGACGGAGAGGCATTCGCATTTACGACTGTAAAAGCGTAACCTAGCATGTCATTGCGAGGCTCCGTAAGGAGCCGCGGCAATCTCAAAACATTTATCCCCGGAATCTAAAATTCCGGGGATATTTTATATATATTCATATATGTATCATGAAGTTTGTTAGAAACCTGATTCTTGCTTTAGCTTTGCTCTTGCCGGGTATTTCGATGGCTGAGGAAGGGTTTAGTCTTTATCCATATCCAATAGATTTTTCGATTGGAGGAGGACCGGGATTATTCTCAACTTCATTGGAATTTGTTTTAGGTTCTTGTGCTTCACTCTATGAAACGCCCAAATCTGATTCTTTACAAAACTTTTTTGAGCCAAGACATGCACTAACATGGACTAATCGTATTCGGATGATTTATGATTACGACAATCATCAATATGGATTTCTTTTTCAACCAAGCATACGGTATATGTTCAAATTGATTGCATTCACTGCTGTAGTGGGCCCAGAAGTAGGATGGGAAACAGAAACAGGATTTGAATACGGAATGTCAGCTCGTGTTGGAGGAATTCCAGGATTATTTTTGACAAATTATGAAGTTGGCTATTTGATTAATTCCCAAAGGTTTTACTTTACGGTAGTATTTGATATGTTTTCTCTCTTGATGTTGTTAAGCGGGGCGTGATTTCTACACAGGAAGCCAAAACACGGAGCATCCTTTTTTATATTCACAATCATGAAATTTATTAGGAACTTGATTCTTGCTTTAGCTTTGTTCTTGCCTAGTATTTCAATGGCAGAAGGTGATTCAACTTACACACCTAAGAAAAAAGCCTCGGATTATATACCACGGCCTAATGGGATAGAGGTGGGTGGCGGAAATATGTTTGTGGCTGGATTGGAGTGGTGGTCCCTGCCTTCTTTTTTAATCTATGCGCAAGAACGTCCAAAGAGTATACAAGGTCTATGGGCTCCGCGTTATGCCTTTGTATGGTCCATTCGTACCAGATATGTCTATGATTACATAGACCATGAACATGGTATTTTGTTTTATCCGAACATTCAGGGGTTGTATGCCATTTTTACAGGTGTTGCAGTCGGCCCTCAGGTGGGTTGGTTTTCTTCGACGGGTTTAGACTATGGCGCTTCCGTCCGCTTTGACGTGTTGTCTATACTGAATGTTGAAGTTGGTTATTTTGCTAAAAAAGAAAATATTTTTGTGAACGCCATATTTACGGTGTCGTTCCCGAGAATGCTGATTTTCGATCCCTAAAAATTTTTTCCTGCTCCACGAAACTCGGCGCCTCTTTTTGTTTTTCAATATTTGAGAAAACTGTAAAAGTTTCTCTGATTTATCTTCTTTACTTTTACATATTCTGTAAAAGTAAATTGCTTGTTTTACATATTTTGTAAAATTCAAAATTCTCTAAAATCTTTAAAATTCTGAAAAATTGCCGTTTTTAGCGTAAATTCGACAATTTTAACAATTTCTGTAAAATTGGCACGGTCTTTGCATATTGGGGGCGGTAAATTAACCGCCTTCAATGGATTGTGCTTATGAATTTTTCAAAATGGACCGGGTTAGGTAACGATTTTGTTCTCCTGGAACCGGGTGAGTCGCTGGATTTTGGCAGCGGACTTGAACAGCGTATCATTAAACTTTGCGACCGCCGTTTTGGCATTGGTGCCGATGGTGTGGTCCTTGTGACTCCCATGGATGCCGAGGGTTGCCTCGTGCTTAATGGTGTCGGTGGTGCGGGCCCTGCGTCAAAGGCTGTTGCAAACGGTGTCGATTTTGAAATGCGCATTTTCAATGCGGATGGCTCGGAAGCGGCGATGTGCGGGAACGCTACGCGTTGTGTGGCGAAGTTTATCCGTAGTCGCGGTCTTGCAAAGTCCGAAGACACGAAGGTTTTCAATTTGCACACGAAGAGCGGTCTTGTTCGCCCAACGCTTTTGGACGATGGTCGCGTGTGCGTTGACATGGGACATCCGAGGACGTTCCTTGGCTCGATTAAGCTTACGGCTGACTGCTATGATTTTACCGCGGAGACGGTTTCGATGGGAAATCCGCACGCGGTCATTTTTGTTGATGATATCGAAAAGATTCAACTTGAAAAATGGGGAAGTATTCTCGAAGTCGATAAGCAGTTCCCTGACCGTTGCAATATTGAATTTGCTCAGGTGATTTCGCCCACGCAAATCCGCATGCGGGTTTGGGAACGAGGGTGTGGAGTCACGATGGCTTGTGGTACTGGCAGCTGCGCCACCCTCGTTGCGGCCCAGCGCACGGGCCGCGTGGGCGTCGAGGCAGATGTTGTTCTTGACGGTGGCGTTTTGCACATCAAGCACGAAGAAGATGGCCCTGTTTTGATGACTGGCCCTGCGGAAGAAGTTTTTAAAGGAGAAATCAGCATTTAGCACTGAGCCAGGCGTTGCGGGCTGGCGTTTGAAGCCCGCTAGAAAGGGTAGCGCCCTTCGGCAGGCTCAGGGACCTGGTCACTGAGAATGCTGATGGAAGCGAGGGGAAGACCTGCCCCTTTCACCCTCACCACTAACCACTAATCACTGTTTACTAACCACTAAAAATATGAACGAATCTTACATCAACTCCTACTACGATCGCCTTCCTGGCAGCTACCTCTTCTCGACCATTGCCCAGAAAATCAAGGAATATCAGGGCTCGCATGCGAATGCGGATATCATCCGTCTTGGAATTGGCGATGTGACGACGCCGCTCATTCCCGAGGTCATCAAGGCCATGCATGCGGCTGTTGACGAAATGGCGGTGAAGGGAACTTTCCGCGGTTATGGTCCGGAACAGGGCTATGATTTTGTGCGCGAGGCGATTGTTCGTGGCGAATATACGGCACGTGGCATCGAGATGGATCCGAACGATATTTTTGTGAGCGATGGTTCCAAGTGCGATGTGGCGAATATTCAGGAACTTTTTTCAGAAAATGTAAAGATTGCAATTCCTGACCCTGTTTATCCGGTGTATCTTGATTCGAATGTGATGGCGGGGCGTACGGGTGTTCTTCAGGCGGATGGTCATTTCTCGGAAGTGACTTACCTTGCTTCGACAGCCGAAAACAATTTCCAGCCGGAATTGCCGAAAAATCCGGTGCAGTTGATTTACCTTTGCAGCCCGAACAACCCGACGGG
Source organism: Fibrobacter succinogenes (assembly GCF_902779965.1). Classification (NCBI taxonomy): domain Bacteria; kingdom Pseudomonadati; phylum Fibrobacterota; class Fibrobacteria; order Fibrobacterales; family Fibrobacteraceae; genus Fibrobacter; species Fibrobacter succinogenes. The sequence continues at coordinate 4,515 of NZ_CACZDK010000002.1, forward strand.
TACGGTGCTTAGCCGTGAAACGCTTCAGAAGTTTGTCAACTACGCCAACGAAAATGGGGCACTGATTTTGTTTGATGGCGCCTACAACTGCTACATTCAGGATGAATCTTTGCCGCACTCCATTTTTGAAATTCCGGGTGCCCGTACTTGCGCGATTGAGTTCCGCAGTTTTAGCAAGACGGCTGGCTTTACGGGCGTGCGTTGCGCTTATACGGTGATTCCGCACGAACTTTCGAAACTCCATGCGATGTGGAATCGTCGCCAGTGCACGAAGTTTAACGGTGTGAGCTATGTGACGCAGCGTGCTGCCGAAGCGATTTATTCTCCGGTGGGTTGGCAACAGACGAAGGAAGTGATTGCAGGTTACATGCGCACGGCTGGCGTGATTCGTGAGGAATTGACTGCGGCCGGCTACACGGTGTTCGGCGGTGAACATGCTCCGTACATTTGGTGGAAGATTCCGGATGGCGAAAAGTCGTTCGATTTCTTTGACCGCCTGCTTGCAACTTGCGAAGTCGTGGGTACGCCGGGAAGTGGCTTTGGCCCGTGTGGCGAAGGTTACTTCCGCTTGACGGCTTTTGGCGATTACGAACGCACCTGCGAAGCTCTGAGAAGAATTAGAGAGAAACTTTAATTCCAAACTCCGAATTCCTCAATCATAATTATTCTAATTACTATCTTATGACCATGCCCACTTCTATAGGTCCAGAAATTTCGGTAATCCAAAAGATTAGCGTTGCGATTATTCACGAGCGCGATGTTGAAAAGTTGCTCGAGAATGTGCTTGGCATTTTGGAATCTGAACTTGGAATGCTGCGCGGTACGTTTGCGCTGCTTTTTGGCGATACACTGAAAATCGAAGCTTCGCGCGGGCTTGACGAATCAGAAAAACAGCGTGGCTCTTATCGAATGGGCGAAGGTATTACGGGGCATGTAGCCGAACGTGGCTTGAGTCATGTGATTCCGGACTTGCGCAAGGATTCCAGATTCTTGAACCGTACGGGTAGCCGCCATTACGAATCTCAAGTGGCGTTTATTTGTGTGCCGCTGATTCATGACGGACAAGTGATTGGAACGCTTTCGATTGACCGCCCGGTTGACGGTTCGACCGACTTGGATCGCGATGTAGCGTTGCTCGAAATTATTGCAAATATTACGGGCGATGCGGCGAATGAATGCATTGAACTTCACGGCGAACGCGAGGCAATGCTCGAAGAAAACCGCAAGTTACGCGATATGCTTTCGAACAATCCGGGCGAGCTCGTGGGTAATTGCCGCGAAATGCGCTTGGTTTACGAACAAGTGCGTCAGGTGGCGCCGAGTGATGCAACGGTGTTGATTCGTGGCGGTAGCGGTACGGGTAAGGAAATGATTGCCCGCGCTATTGTGAACTTGTCGGGTCGAAAGGATAAGCCGTTCATTACGCTCAACTGCGCTGCACTCCCGGAAAACCTTGTTGAAAGTGAACTTTTCGGACATGAAAAGGGGGCGTTTACGGGCGCCTTGAACCGCCGTATTGGCCGTGCAGAAGCGGCTGATGGGGGTACGCTGTTCCTTGATGAAGTTGGCGATTTGACCATGCAGACCCAGGTCAAGTTGTTGCGCTTTTTGCAGGAGCGTACTTTTAGCCGCGTCGGTAGCAACGAAGAATTGCATTCTGATGTGCGTTTTTTGGCGGCGACGAGCCGTAATCTCGAAGACCTTATTGCTCAGGGTAAGTTCCGCGAAGACCTTTTCTACCGCTTGAACATTTTCCCGATCACGATGCCTGATTTGGCGAAGCGCAAATCCGATATTATTTTGCTTGCAGAACACTTTATCGAAAAGATGAATCTGCGTTATGGCAAGAAAGTGCAGCGCCTTTCGACAACGGCAATCAATTTGCTTATGAGTTATCATTGGCCGGGCAACGTGCGTGAGCTTGAAAACTGCATTGAACGTGCGGTGCTTACGGCTACCGATGATTGCGTCCATAGCTACAACTTGCCGCCTTCGTTGCAGACAAGTTTGAGCGTAGGCTCCATTGGAGCTCCGAACGAAAAGATTGCACCGCTTGAAGTGATGATGGAAAATTACGAACGTGAAATCATTACCGAAGCCATCAAGCGCAATGATGGTAATATCTCGGCAGCGGGGCGCGACTTGGGCGTTTCTCCGCGTATGATGAATTACCGCATGAATAAGCTCGGGATTAAGTCTGGGCGATAGCGCTAATTATTTTATAAATGAATGGTTGTACGTTTTATGGCGTGCAGCCTTTTTTTTGTGTGCTCAGGAAACGGGATTAGGGAATGCAAAAAAAAATCACCCGTCTTTTGACGAGTGATTTTGCTTCGGTTTTTGATGTGCTTAAATCGTATTAGAAAATGTCGCGAGACAATTTCTTCCTACTTCTAACATCCTACTGTCTACTAATAGATGAAAAGCATTTCACGATATTTCGGAAGCGGCCACTTTTCGTCCGGGACGATCTTTTCGAGCGAGTCCACGATCAAGCGGAGATCGAGCATGCCGTTCAAGATGTCTTCGTGTTTAGAGGCGAGAGCCTTTTCCATGACTTCGATAGCGGCAAGAAGCTTCTTGATACCTTCACCAAGCGGCTTGGCGTAAGAATCGAGAGCCGGGAAGCCCTGGTTCAGAGCCATTTCGTTTGCCTTGAGGGCTGCGGAGTAAGCTTCGATGGCCTGCGGGAGAATGATGTCCTTGGCCATGTCGCGTGCGATTTCACCTTCGATGTGAATCTTCTTGTGGTAGTCTTCCATGTTGACTTCGTAGCGGGAATCGAGTTCGCGCTTGTTGAACACGCCGTACTTTTCGAAGAGGGCGACGTTTTCTTTCTTGGTGAGTGCCTGGAGGGCTTCCATCGTGGTGCGGGTGTTCGGGAGACCGCGCTTTGCAGCTTCTTCGACCCATTCGTCCGTGTAACCATTGCCGTTGAAGATAACGCGCTTGTGTTCCTTGACAATCTTCTGCAAGAGGTTCTGGAGTTCTTCGTGGAACTTTTCTGCAGGAACGTTTGAGAGCTTGTCTGCGATGATGTCGAAGGCTTCGGCAACGATTGTGTTGAGGATGACGTTCGGTTCAGAGCAGCTCTGGCTGGAGCCCGGTGCGCGGAATTCGAACTTGTTGCCGGTGAAGGCGAACGGAGAAGTTCTGTTGCGGTCCGTAGCGTCACGCGGGAGCGGCGGGAGTGTGTCGGAACCGAGTTTGAGTGCGCCTGCCTGCTTGCTGGATTTCGGATCGCCCTTTTCGAGCTGGTCGACGACGTCAGCAAGCTGGTCGCCGAGGTACATGGAGATGATTGCCGGAGGAGCTTCGTTGGCGCCAAGGCGGTGGTCGTTACCGGCACTTGCAACAGCCATACGGAGCAAGTCAGCGTGAGTATCGACTGCGTAAATCACAGCGCAGAGCGTGGTGAGGAATATGGCGTTCTGGTGCGGGTCCTTGCCCGGGTTTAAAAGGTTGGTCTTGCCGTAGTTCACGGACCAGTTGTTGTGTTTACCGGAACCGTTGATGCCTGCGAACGGCTTTTCGTGGAGGAGGCAAACGAGTCCGTGGCGGTCAGCAACCTGGCGGAGAACTTCCATAATCTGCATGTTGTGGTCGCAAGCGAGGTTCACTTCTTCAAACATCGGAGCGAGTTCGAACTGAGCCGGAGCGACTTCGTTGTGGCGGGTCTTAGCCGGAATGCCGAGCTTCCAGAGTTCCTTTTCCACATCGTTCATGAAGTTCAAAATGCGGGACGGAATGCTACCGAAGTAGTGGTCTTCCATCTGCTGGTGCTTTGCCGGAGCGGCACCGAACAAGGTGCGGCCAGCCTGATAAAGGTCCGGACGCTGGAGGTAGAAACGCTTGTCGACGAGGAAGTATTCCTGTTCGGCACCGAGTGTGACGGTGACCTTCTGCTGTGCGACACCGAAGAGGCCCATGAGGCGGTCGGCAGATTTCTGCAAAGCCTGAATGGAGCGGAGAAGCGGAGTCTTCTTGTCAAGTGCTTCGCCAGTGTAGCTACAGAATGCAGTCGGGATGCAGAGGGTTGCACCGTTGCCGTGACGCTTGATGAATGCCGGAGAGGTCGGGTCCCAGGCGGTGTAGCCGCGGGCTTCAAACGTAGAGCGAAGGCCGCCGCTCGGGAAGGAAGAGGCGTCCGGTTCACCAACGATCAAGTTCTTGCCGCTGAATGCGAGGATGGCTTTGCCATCTTCGGGTTCAAGGAAGGAGTCATGCTTTTCGGCGGTGGAACCGGTAAGAGGCTGGAACCAGTGAGTAAAGTGAGTGGCGCCGCGATCGATGGCCCACTTTTTCATGGCGTGGGCAACTTCGCCAGCGATGCTCGGGTCAAGCGGTGCGCCGCCATCGATGGTGGCGAAGAGCTTCTTGCAAATGTCCTTGGGAAGATATGCGCGCATGGCCTCGGCGTTGAAGACGTCTTCGCCGTAGAAGTCAATGTTTGCGGGTGCTGCGGGGAGGTTTGCGCCGGCGTTTTCGCTGGCGATTTCCTTGATAGCTTTTAATCTGTATTCGTTGCTCATGGCAATCTCCTTAAGTTTTTTTTCGCAGCCTTATAAGCGAAAAGTGTGCCAATTCGGAAATTTGCCTGTAAAACCGCGAATTTCGCTCGAAAACGAAAAATGAAAATTTGATGAGCTTTTATTTCGCGTTTTGAAAATTACAGATTTTGGAAAAATGCTGTTGGAATTACAAAATGTGTAAATCGAATGCTGCGCTGTCGTCAATCCGAGCGAAGTTATATATGATAGTTGGCAATTTAATGCTTTAGTAGAGTTAAGTTCTCTGGGCTAGGATCTAAAACCTTTGGTTCTGCTCAAATATTGCTGTTTGTGTGGAGAAAACTGACAAAGAATGAGTGAGCGTTTGCAAAAATTGATATTTTACATTTTTTGTAGTTCTATTACTCGTGAGAATATAGTGATTTATTTTATAGCCCTCAAGAACATTTTACTCTTATCTTTGATATTTTTTATATATTACAAAAAGATTACGCCGGTGTCGGCCCGAAAAAAGCGAGGTTTCTATGATTCAACCCGTAAATGGTAAATTTGATATGCCGTCTCTTCCGTATGGTGCTGCGGATTTAGCTCCTGTACTTAGCCAAGAAACAATTTTGGTCCATTACGGCAAGCACTTGCAAACTTACGTGAACAACTTGAATGCTGCGCTTCCGGGGAGTGCGTTCGAGGGCATGTCTTTAGAAGAAATTGTAAAGGCTGCTGATGGGGGCGTTTTTAATAATGCTGGCCAGATGCTGAACCACGCCATGTACTTTTTGCAGTTTGCGCCTCCCAAGACCGGGAATGTTCCGACGGGTAAAATTGATGATTTGCTTACTCGTGATTTTGGGTCGTTCGAAAAATTCCAGGAAGAATTCCAGACGAAAGGCGCTGGGCTTTTCGGTTCTGGTTGGGTTTGGCTTTCTATCGATATTTTGGGAAAGCTCGTGATTACGCAAGAATGCAATGCGCAGAACCCGATTACCAAGGGGCTTACGCCGCTTTTAACGTTTGACGTGTGGGAGCACGCTTACTATATAGATTACCGTAACCGCCGTCCGGATTATTTGAAATCTCTGTGGAGCATTGTAAACTGGGATGTCGTGAACGCGCGCCTTGGATAACGTTTCACACTCGTTGCGATTACGCGAGAATTAATTGCGCAAGATATTAAAATGGCCGGGTTGTCCCGGCTTTTTTGCGTTTTGTCAGAATTTGCTTGAAATGGGTGTTGCAAACTAATTATATTGTCATCGGCTATGAAGTTGAATGTAATTTTTTTAGCGATTGTGCTTTTCTTGTCTGGAGTTTTGTCTGGGTGTAGTTTGTCTATTATCCATCCGCCTTCAGCATCTGCATTTATGGAAAAGGGCGATGGGGACTTACAGAAAAATGTGACGGCCTCGTATATGTGGCGGAATGGTCCGTATAAAGACAACGTGTTTCAACCATACAATAAAATGAAAAGTTCACTTTTGCCAAATGAAGATTATTATTACGAAGATTGGGAATGGAATTTTCAAGCGAGTTTTGATATTCAAAAACGGTTCGAAAATTTTAAAATTGGTGGTGGATTAGATTGGCTCACACCTTTTTTGCAATTAGGCTATGTTTCGGATTATTTTGGAGTGATGGGGTGGAGTAATATTTGTTTGTGGCAAATTGGAAAATATGAACATGCTTATGTTCAATGGGGTGGTGGTATTACAATTATTGAACAGTTGCCTTTTTGTTTCAGAAAACTGCGCATAGGGCTTACTCAACATATCTCGCGAAATGGTCGCGAATCTTATATGCGGGATGGATCCGATATGTTTTCATATGGTTCCTCTGCTCCTATCTTTTACGATGAAATTGGCGCCGGTGCGTATGTTGCGGGAATTGTTGGTAAACGTCTAGGTATGGGTCTCGAATTCCGTTATGGTCGCGATTTGACGTATAAGATTGTAGAAAAAGAGCATGAACGGGCAATTCACCGATTCGCGCTTGCGCTCAGTGTTCAGTTGTGGTAACTGTAATTATATATTAGGTGCTTTGTCTTTCAGCTTTTGCATGAGCGGAATGAGCCCGCCGCCAATCGTGTTGCCGATTGTGATGGCTAAAAGCGCCTTTAACATTGTCAAAGAAAAATCGCTCGCGAGCGAAAAATAGAACATGTCGGCGATGCAGTGCTCGAATCCGCTCAAGATAAAGACCATGACGGGGAGGAACACGGTGAAAACTTTTCCGACCTGGTTTTCGATGGTCTTGTAGCCGTCCGCGGCGATGAACATGAGCATGCCGCAAAAGATGCCGAGTACAACGAGGCTCAAGGGACTGTCGCTATCTTTAATAATGCAAAGCGCGTTTGCTTTGGCTTGGAGCGCTTCGCCGTAGCGGGTGGCGGCCATCATTTTAGCGAATAAGAATGTTCCGACGAAATTTCCGAGCCAGACGATGGCGAGGAATCCCCAATAATTGGGTCTCTTGTTGACAAAGTAACCGACTTTGCCCGTAAAAAGATTGAATCCGAAATTCAAAATAGTGAAAAGGCCAAGACCGAAAAGGAACGATCCCAAAATTTTATTGTCGCAAGAGAGAAATGCTGTGCCGCCGAGTCCGATGCATAAGCCCGAGTAGACGGATTTGATAAAATTAATCATGGGGCCAAATTTAGTAAAAGGTGAGAGCCGCGGCAAAGCATTTATGCTTTGACATGGCCGAGCCGAACTAAATGCATCCGCAAGGATGCCAATTTAATTAAAGGTGAGAGCCGCGGCAAAGCATTTGTTTTTGCATTTTTCATATGGAAAAATGTTTTGCAAAAATAATGCCAATGTAGAGCTTTGTGCAGAGACCTTCGTCGTGTAGGTCTTCGGTGAGTCTATTTGGAGTCTGAAATTTGTCTTTCGATTACACTAAATGTAAAACTTGAATATTTATTTTCAAAAATTGTAATAGTAATTTACGCAGACTTGGCGATAAAACTTCGAGTTTTACATTTTTGACCGCTTTTTCACTAATTGATACGCACTTTACGGGCTATGATTGTGCAGAGTTCCTTTTTGGCACAGTTTTTGCATAATATGGTCGCAAAAAATTAGAAAAGGAATTTTATGAAAGCTCAAGCACTTTACGACCCGATTAACGAACACGACGCCTGCGGTGTCGGCTTGGTCGCTAATATAAATAATGTTGCCTCGCACCAGATTGTGTTGCAGGGTATTACTGTATTGAAGAGACTCATGCACCGCGGTGCAGCAGGTGGAGACCCGGAAACTGGTGATGGTGCGGGTCTTTTGCTTTCTATGCCGCACAAGTTCTTCCGTAAGTTGTACCCGGAACTTCCGGCGCGTTACGGTGTGGCAATGTTCTTTGTCGAGAACACGTTTGAAGCGGAATCCTTTGACGCTAAGATTCGTGAAGTTGCCGAAGCTGAAGGCGTGAAGGTGCTCCAGTTCCGCGAAGTGCCGGTGAACTCGGCCAAGATCGGTCGCACGGCTCGCGAAACTTTGCCGCATATCCGCCAGGTGTTCTTTGACGGTTCTGCTTTTGAGACGGACCAGGCTTTTGATATTAAGCTTTATGTGGTTCGCCGCCTGATTGAAAAGGCTTGCAGTGGATTGTATGTTTGCAGCTGCAGCCGCCGTAGCATCGTTTACAAGGGCCTTTTGCTTGCAAGCCAGATCGAAGGCTTCTACAAGGACTTGAACGATCTCGATTTTGAATCCCCGATTGCCCTTGTCCACCAGCGCTATTCGACCAACACGTTCCCGACTTGGCCGCTGGCACACCCGTTCCGCTATTTGGCTCACAACGGCGAAATCAATACGCTTCGCGGTAACCTCAACAGCTTGCGCGCTCGTGAACCGCACTTGAAGAGCGAAATTATCGGCGACGATATCAAGAAGCTTTTGCCGCTCGTTCCGGCAGGCCAGAGCGACTCGGCTAGCCTTGACAACATGTTTGAGCTTCTCGTCGCTGCGGGCCGTAGCCTTCCGCATGCGATGATGATGCTCATGCCGCAGGCTTGGGGCCAAAAGCATTACCTTGGCCGCGATGTGCGTGGCTTCTTTGAATACGAATCCATGTTGATGGAACCGTGGGATGGCCCTGCTGCAGTTGCTTTCTCTGACGGTGTCAACGCTGGTGCAATTCTCGACCGTAACGGTCTTCGTCCGGCACGTTACACTTTATGTAAAGACGGTCTCTTCGTGATGGCTTCTGAAACGGGCGTGCTCGATTTGCGCGATGACGAAGTCGAAGAAAAGGGTCGCCTCAAACCGGGTGAAATTATTTACTTGGATTTGGAAAACCACAGAATTTTGAAGAACGCCGAAATGAAGGCTCAGGTGGCTCGTAGCAAGCCTTACCGCCGCTGGGTTGCCGAAAATAAGATGAGCGTTCGCGGTCTCTTTAGCGAAATCAATCCGTCTGATGTTCCTGATGATATTCTGGTGCAGCAAAAGCGTTTTGGTTATTCTGCCGAAGACTTGTCTATTATTTTGAAGCCGATGGCAAAGACCGGTGCAGAACCGATCGGTTCTATGGGTAACGATGCTGCTTTGGCCGTTCTTTCGGATAAGCCGCAGCCGCTGTTCAACTACTTTAAGCAGTTGTTCGCCCAGGTGACGAACCCGCCGATTGACCCGATCCGTGAAGAGCTCGTGATGAGCCTTACGACTTACATCGGTAATCATGGTAACATTCTCGAAGAAACTCCGGAACAGGCTCACCTTATCAAGATCCCGCGCCCGATTGTGACCGAAGACGAAATCCGTCGCTTTGAAAATATCGGTGACAAGAGCTTTAAGGCTAAGGTGCTCAAGATGCAGTTCCCGCTCGGTGGTAATGGCGAAGTCTTGGAAGCTGCTTTGCAGAACCTTGCTGGCGATGCCGTGCGTGCGGTGAACGACGATTTCGATATCATCGTGCTTTCGGATAAGAATATCGATTGGGGCTATGTGCCTATACCGAGCTTGCTTGCCACAGCTTGCGTGAACCGCGCCTTGGTCGAAGCGGGAGTCCGTCCGGAAATCGGTTTGATTGTGCAGTCCGGTGAAGTTCGCGAAGTGATGCACTTTGCCTTGTTGCTCGGTTACGGTGCAACGGTGATTAACCCGTACCTTGCTTTTGAAAGCCTTACCCACATGTGCCATTGCGGAGACTTGGATGTTGATCCGGTGACGGCTGCTGCAAATTATGTAAAGGCTGTGGACAAGGGTCTTTTGAAGATCATGTCGAAGATGGGTATTTCTACCCTCCGTAGCTATCGCAGCGCTCAGATTTTCGAAGCGGTCGGCTTGAATCATGAACTTGTCGAAAAGTTCTTGCCGGGTACGGCAAGCCGCATCGAAGGTATTGGTCTCGAAGAAATTGCCCATGAAGTTGGCGATCGCCAGAACATTGCCTTTGCTGATGCAAGCAAGGTGCTTCAGTCCGGTGGTCAGTACGCATTCCGCAAGGAAGGTGAAAAGCACTTGTGGACTCCGCAGTCGCTTGCGACATTCCGTCAGGCTGTGCAGGGCGGTGACTATGAAAAGTTCAAGGCTTATAGCAAGCTGATTAACGACCAGTCTGAACGTCAGGCAACTTTGCGCGGACTCTTCAAGTTCAAACAGACGACTCCGATTGATATTTCTGAAGTCGAAAGCCGCGAATCGATTATCAAGCATTTTGTGGCTGGTGCAATGAGCCTTGGTTCTTTGAGCCCGGAAGCCCACGAAACGATTGCTATCGCCATGAACCGTATCGGAGCCATGAGCAACTGCGGTGAAGGTGGTGAAGATCCGGATCGCGATACGCCTGCTGCTAACGGCGATATCCGTAGCTCTGCTATTCGTCAGATTGCTTCGGGCCGCTTTGGTGTGACGATTGACTACTTGCGCCATGCTAAGGATTTGCAGATCAAGATGGCTCAGGGTGCAAAGCCGGGTGAAGGCGGCCAGTTGCCGGCTCACAAGGTGAATGAATTTGTGGCTCGCATCCGTCACTCGATTCCGAATGTGTCCTTGATTTCTCCGCCGCCGCATCATGATATTTACTCGATCGAAGACTTGGCCCAGCTCATTTACGACTTGCGCAACTCGAACCCGAAGGCTCGTGTTTCCGTGAAGCTCGTGTCTGAAGTGGGTGTGGGTACGATTGCCGCCGGTGTTGCTAAGGCTCATGCCGACGTGGTGCTCATTTCTGGTCATGATGGCGGTACGGGTGCTTCTCCGCTGACTTCTATTAAGCATGCCGGCCTTCCGTGGGAACTCGGTATTGCTGAAGCGGAACAGACTCTTGTTCTTAACGATTTGCGCGGCCGCATCAAGCTCCAGGTCGATGGTCAGCTCAAGACTGGCCGTGATGTTGTGGTGGCCGCCCTCCTCGGTGCCGAAGAATTCGGATTTGCAACAAACTTGCTCGTTAGCCTTGGCTGCGTGATGGACCGCAAGTGCCATACGAACCAGTGCCCGATGGGTATTGCGACTCAGGATCCTGAATTCCGCAAGCGCTTTGCCGGTAAGCCGGAATACGTTGAAAACTTCCTCTACTTTATTGCAGACGAAGTTCGCGAAATCTTGGCAAGCCTTGGTCTCAAGAGCCTCGATGAAGCCTGCGGCCGTAGCGACTTGCTCGAACGTGATCAGGCAATTGCATTCTACAAGGCTCACAACCTCGACTTCTCGAAGATTTTCCAGACTGTCGAAGGTGGCATCAAGTCTTTCGACAAGAACTATGTGAAGGAAGAATTGGTCAACTTCGACCGTCGCGAACTCTTGCCGTTTGTGCAGGATACGCTCAAGAGCGGCGCCAATGTAGAACTCTGCACTGTTGTTCACAATACCGACCGTACGGTGGGTACGGAACTTTCTGGCGAAGTGGACGAACACTTTGGCGTGAAGGGACTCCCCGAAGATACGATCAAGATTCATTTGCAGGGTGTCGCAGGCCAGAGCTTTGGCGCATTCCTTGCTCCGGGTATTACGCTTGACCTCGAAGGCGAAGCCAACGACTTTATGGGTAAGGGCCTTTCTGGTGGTAAGATCATCGTGCGCCCGCCAAGCAATGCAAGCTTCAAGGCCGAAGACAACGTCATTGCCGGTAACGTTATCGGTTACGGTGGTACTTCTGGTAAGATCTTCATTAACGGTCTCGCTGGCGAACGCTTTGGTATCCGTAACTCGGGTATGCTCCTCGTCTCGGAAGGTGTTGGCGACCATGGTTGCGAATACATGACGGGTGGTCGCGTGGTTGTGCTCGGTCGTGTAGGCGTGAACTTCGCCGCAGGTATGACTGGTGGCTTTGCTTACGTGTACGACGAAACGGGTCACTTTGACTTGAGCTGCAACGTGGATTCTGTGGACCTTGAAAGTGTGCTCCCGGGTACCGATAGCGAGCGTGAACTTCTCGATATCATCGGCCAGCATGTTCAGGCGACGGGTAGTGAAAAGGGCAAGCGCATTCTTGAAAATTGGAATAGCGAACGTCCGAAGTTCGTGAAGATTTTCCCGGTGGATTATAGAAACGCATTACAGGGAAAGGTAAAATGAAAGTAGACGGTAGACAGTAGGCAGTAGACAGTGTAAGTAAGGCGGCTATGCCGCGATTATAAAAACTTCCTACTTCCTACTTCTAACTTCCTACTAAACATTGAAAGTTTAACACTAAAGAAGTTGAAGCCTATTATGGAACAGATTAAACGCATACAAGATGTCTACCGCCCTGTCGAAGAGCGTGTGAAAGACAATAAGGAAGTTGAACGTAGACTGACTTCTGTTGAAATTGTTGGTCAGGCCGGTCGTTGCCACACATGCGGAATTCCGTTCTGCCATGGTGCGGGTTGCCCTCTCGGAAACTTGATTCCCGAATTTAACGCAGCGGTTTCTCTCGGAAATGCGGAACGTGCTTATGATATCATTAGCAAGACGGCGTTCTTCCCGGAATTCACGGGTCGCGTTTGTCCGGCTCTTTGTGAGTCGGCTTGTACCGGGAATGTTCATAACGATCCGGTGATGGTGCGCCAGATTGAAAAGTTCATCATCGAAACGGCTTTTGAAGAAGGCTGGGTAAAGCTCCCTGCTGCTGAACCGAACGGAAAGAGCGCCGCTGTGATTGGCTCTGGTCCTGCCGGGTTGTTTGCTGCCGAAGCGCTCCGCCGTAAGGGCTTTGCCGTGACGGTTTACGAAAAACGTGAAAAGGCGGGTGGACTTTTGCGCTATGGTATCCCAAACTGGAAACTCGACAAGTCCGTGATTGACCGCCGTGTGGCTTTGCTTGAAGCGGCTGGAATCAAGTTTGTCTACAATACTGAAATCGGGAAGGATATTGCTGCGGAATACATTCACAAGAATTTTGACGAAGTGTTCCTTGCAATTGGTACGCCGAATGCTCGTGACTTGAAAATTCCAGGCCGCGATGCCGAAGGCATTTTCCTTGCTCTCGACTTTTTGCACGGTGCCGAAAAACCGGGCGAATCGAATCCTGAAAAGTTCTCTGCCAAGGGCCGCAAGGTGCTCGTGATTGGCGGTGGCGATACGGGTAACGACTGCGTCGGTAAAGCCATCCGCGAAGGTTGCGAAAGCGTTTTGCAGGTGGAATTCATGCCGAAGCCGCCTGAGGAACGTTCTCCGTCTACGCCGTGGCCCGATTGGCCGTACATGCTGCGCACCAGCTATGCCCAACATGAAGGTGGTGAACGTCGCTGGAATGTTTCTTCCAAGCAGTTTATCGTAAAAGATGGCCGTGTTGCTGGAGTGGAAGCGGTTCGCGTGGAATGGGAAATGTCCCCGCAGGGCCGCCCGCTCAAGCCGAACGAAGTTCCGAATTCTACCGAAGTCATCGATACGGATTTGGTGGTGCTCGCTATGGGCTTCACCGGAGTTCCGGCCGAAGGCATCGTGAACGATTTGGGCCTCACGCTTACGCCGCGTACAGCGATTATTCCGGATCCTTCTCGCCATATTTATGCGGTGGGTGACTGCGCTAATGGTGCATCCCTTGTGGTGCGCGCCATGGCCGATGCGAAAGCGAAAGTGGCTACAATCAAGTAACATTCATCTCGAATACTGCTCGCGAAATCATGTTTGGATTTTATCGTTTTGCAGCTGTATCTCCGATTTTAAAAGTCGCGGATACGGCCTTCAATACCGAAGAAATCATCAAGAGCGCAAAAGCTGCCGTCTCCAATGGGGCGGCTTTTGTCGTTTTTCCTGAACTTTGTATTACTGGATACACTTGCAGCGATTTGTTCCATCAGGAATTGTTGTTGCAGAACAGCACTCGTGCATTGTTGAAAATTGCGGAATCTTTTAAGGATTCTGATGCCGTTATCGCGGTGGGCTTGCCATTGCGTTTGTTCGGCCGCTTGTATAATTGCGCGGCCTTTGTGCAGCGCGGGCGGGTAGTGGCGATTACGCCGAAAATCCATTTGCCGAACCAGCGTGAATTCTATGAGAAACGCCATTTTTCGAGTGGCCGTGACTTGCTGCGCGGGGCGTGTGGCGCTTCGGCAGGGAATGCTGCGGGTGCCGTGACGTGCACGATAGAAGGCGTGGGCGAGGTTCCGATCACAAATTTCTTCACGGTGAAGGGTCGCGGAACTTCTAGCGCGGTTGATGGCTGCACGAGTACTGCGAATTGCGCGAGCGATAATGACACGTGTGTTGTGAATGACAACGGCTCCGAAGTTCGCATTGGCGTTGAACTTTGCGAAGACTTGTGGACTCCGGCGCCTCCGAGTGGTGAACTTGCTTTGGCCGGTGCAAATGTAATTGTGAACTTGTCTGCAAGTGATGCGCTTGTGGGCAAATGCGATTACCGCCGCAATTTGGTGATGAACCAGTCCGCGCGTTGCATGGCGGCATATGTCTATGCTTCTGCGGGTGTGCATGAATCGACGACGGACATGGTCTTTAGCGGTCATCTGATGGTCGCTGAAAATGGTAGCATGATTGCCGAAAGCAAGCCGTTCTCTCGCGAAACGGAAATCGTCTATGCCGATATCGACGTGGAACGCTTGAATATGCAGCGGCTGAGCGAAGGCTCGTTCCATGATTTTGACAGTCGCAGTTTCTATGCTCGGGCGGCAACTTTCGATGGTCTGCGAGCTTGCGATGCGCTCCAGTATCGATTTGTTTCTCCGATGCCGTTTGTTCCTGGGTCGCCTGAAACGCGAGACCAATCGTGCACGGAAATTTTTAGTATTCAGTGTGCGGGCCTTGCAAAGCGTCTTGAAGCGTCGCAATCCAAGCGTGCCGTGATTGGCCTTTCGGGCGGTCTTGATTCGACGCTTGCGCTTTTGGTTGTTGCTGAAACATTCAAGCTGTTAAAACGCCCTGCGTTAGAAATTTTGGCACTCACGATGCCTGGCTTTGGAACGACCAATCGCACGAAAAATAATGCGGTTGAACTTGCAAAACTTTTGGGCGTTGAACTCCGCACTGTCGATATTCAAAAAGCTTGTCTGCAACATTTTGACGATATCGGTCATGACCCGCAAAAACTCGATGTGACTTACGAGAATGTGCAGGCCCGCGAGCGTACGCAGATTCTTATGGATATTGCCAATAGCGTTGGCGGAATTGTAATTGGTACGGGTGACTTGTCCGAAATTGCTCTCGGCTGGAGCACGTACAATGCTGATCACATGTCGATGTATGCGGTGAATTGCGATATTCCCAAAACGCTTGTTCGCCATATCGTGAGCTGGTATGCAGATAAATCTGTCGCGCATCTCGAAACACGTGAAGATACTGCGCATCTCGAAGCGTGCAGAAAGACGGCACTTTTCGAAACTGGTGAAAATGTCGCTCATCTCGATTCCATCGCTTCGGCGCAGTCCTCGAACATGGCGTCTCTCGCTGAAGTCCTTCGCGATATTCTCGATACGCCTGTGTCGCCGGAGCTTTTGCCTGCTGATAATAACGGCCAAATTGCGCAAAAGACCGAAAGCATTTTGGGCGCTTACGAAATCCATGATTTCTTCCTCTATCATTTTGCAAAGTACGGCGCGACTCCCGAGAAACTTTTGTTCCTCGCGAAGTACGCTTTTGCGGGCAAATTTAGCGATGAAGAAATTGAAAAAGCGCTCACTGTTTTTGTGCGTCGATTCTTTACGCAACAGTTCAAGCGAAGCTGCATCCCGGATGGCCCGAAGGTCGGAACGATTTCTCTTTCGCCCCGTGCTGATTGGCGCATGCCAAGCGATGCGTCTTTTGCAGATTGGCTTTAAAAAGAGGCTCTCATTTAACCTGCGGCTGGCGCGAACGTTTTCCTTAAAATCTTTTTTGCCGTAACATGAAACCCCGGAACTTTCGTTCCGGGGTTAATTAGTCAACAGAGAATTTTTTGGCGTTTGTGCTTCGGCTTAACCGCAACGAGTCTTGTTCGTATCGTTTCCGATGTAGTCCGGATAATCGTTGTCGAAGCAAGCGGCGCAATAATTTTCGCCTTCGCCTGTACATTCCTTCATGCCTTCGACGCTTAAGTAACCGAGACTTTCTACACCGAGCATTTTTGCGATTTCTTCGGGAGTCATGGAGCTTGCGGCAAGTTCACCTTGGCTCGGGAAATCCATGCCGAAGAAGCACGGGTGTGCAACCGGAGGTGATGCGATGCGGATGTGGACTTCGAGAGCGCCTGCGTCGCGGAGCATTTTGGACAAAATCTTAAGAGTGGTGCCGCGAACGATTGAGTCTTCTACAACGCATACGCGCTTGTTCTTGAGCACGCCCACGATCGGGTTGAATTTGAGTTTGACTTTTTGTTCGCGAACGTTTTGCGTGGGGTCGATAAATGTGCGGCCTACATAGTGGTTGCGCAAAAGTCCGATTTCAAAACGGATGCCGCTTGCCTGCGCGTAGCCGAGAGCTGCGGTTGTAGCGCTGTCGGGCACGGAAATCACAATGTCTGCATCGACGGGACATTCCTTGGCGAGCTGCTTGCCCATTTTGCGGCGAATCTTGTCGCAACTTTGTTCGAATATCTTTGAATCAGGACGGCTGAAGTAGATGTATTCGAAAATGCAGTGGGCGAGTCTGTCTTTGTGCGTAAAGCGTTCGGAATGGAGACCGTTCTGCGTGATGGTCAAAAATTCACCTGGCTGGATGTCGCGAACGTAGTTTGCGCCGAGAAGGTCGAATGCGCATGTTTCGCTGGCAACGCACCAGGCTTTTCCCATGCGGGCGATTGAAAGCGGGCGGAATCCGTAGCCGTCTCGTGCGACAAACATGGAGTCCTTGCTAATGAATACGAGGCAGAAACTACCGGTAAATTTTGTAATGGCTTTTTTGATGGCTTCGCCTAAAGTGTCGGCGTTTGTTCGTGCAATTTCGTGGAGGAGAATTTCAGAGTCGGAAGTTGTCTGGAAAATGTGACCGTCGGCTTCCATTTCGGCGCGGAGCTCGTTGGCGTTGGTGATGTTGCCGTTGTGGGCGACTGCGATTTGCCCCCATTTGCAGCTCACGAGAATCGGTTGTGCGTTTGCGAGGGTGGAGGCTCCAGTGGTGCTGTAGCGCACGTGGCCAATGCCTGCAAAACCTTGTAGTTCGTCAATATTGTGTTCGCGGAGGAGAGTCGAAACAAGTCCCATGGATTTGCGGACGCGGATTTTATCGCCGTCTGTTATTGCAAAACCTGCGCTTTCTTGACCGCGGTGTTGCAAAGCGTAAAGTCCCATGGCTACATTGCGTACAACGCTATCGCCATTGTAGATGCCGATAACGCCACATTCCTCGTGCAATTCGTCGAGCATAATGCCTCTTTCTGATCAGTTCCTTTTTCTGCGCTTTGCGGGCGCAGAGGCGTAAAATTTTGCCCAATAAATGCAAAAAGTGTGCCAAAATTTGAAAAACGCCGTTTTTTGCGTAAAAAGACCGATTTTGCAGCCTGGAAAAGTTATTTGGGTTATTATTACAATTATTGTTTTACAGAAAATGTAAAGCTATTCTTATAAACGAAGTAGAGCCGGTGTGGAATGAAAAACGTAAAACCCCGGAACAGTCGTTCCGGGGTTAAGTAGTCAACAGAGATACTTTTTAGGTTGTAGGTTTTAGGCTAGTAGGCTATAGGGTTAGTTGGGCGGCTTTGCCGCGATTATTAAAACCTAACTCCTAAAACCTATCGCCTGATACCTAGAGCTACATATTGCTGAAGATTTGGAAGCCGCTGTAAGCTTCTTGACCGTGTTCAGCTTGGTCGAGGCCGCGCATTTCTTGCTTTTCAGTCACGCGGAGGCCAATCGTCTTCTTGATGGCGAAGAAAATCAGGCTTGCGGCTGCGAAGCAGGGGATGGCGTAAGCGAGAACGCCAACGGCTTGAGTACCGAGAGTGTAGTCGCCAGTGATATCGAAGATACCGACAGCG
Source organism: Fibrobacter succinogenes (assembly GCF_902779965.1). Lineage (NCBI taxonomy): Bacteria > Pseudomonadati > Fibrobacterota > Fibrobacteria > Fibrobacterales > Fibrobacteraceae > Fibrobacter > Fibrobacter succinogenes. The sequence goes on from NZ_CACZDK010000002.1 coordinate 22,355, forward strand.
AGCGTGCCCCAGACACCGTTAACGAGGTGAACCGAGAGAGCGCCGACCGGGTCGTCCAAGTGGAGGCGGTCGAAGAGGAAGACTGCACCGACGACGAGCACACCAGCGATAGCACCGATAATCCAGGACGAAAGCGGGGTTACCACGTCAGCACCAGCGGTGATTGCGACGAGACCAGCAAGGCATCCGTTGAGGGCCATGGTGGCGTCCGGCTTCTTGGAGACAATCCAGCTGGTAAGCGTTGCGGTAATGATGCCTGCAACGGCAGCGAGGTTTGTGGTCACGAGAATCCAGCTAGTGGCCTTCGGGTCGCCGTTAAGAGCAGAACCGGCGTTGAATCCCCACCAACCGAACCAGAGCATGAACACGCCGACAGTTGCGAGCGGAATGTTGTGAGCCGGAATAGCGTGAACCTTGCCACCGACATACTTACCGATACGCGGTCCAAGAATCATCACGCCAGCGAGAGCAGCCCAACCACCCACAGAGTGAACGAGGGTAGAACCGGCGAGGTCGTGGAATCCGTGAGCACCGAAGGTGGAGAGCCAGCCGCCGCCCCATGTCCAAGAACCGACAATCGGGTAAACGAGAGCCACATAGACAATGGTGAAAATCAGGAAGGAGTTGAGCTTGACACGTTCAGCAACGGCACCAGAGACAATCGTTGCTGCGGTGGCGGCGAACATTGCCTGGAACAGCCAGTCTGTGAACAGCGTGAAGTGTCCGTTGTAGGCGGCGGTGAAGTTTGCCGGATTTGCCCAGTCGCCAATGCCGAAGCCTGCGAAACCGAGAATTCCGTTGAAGGTGCCCGGGTACATCAGGCCGAAACCTAATGCAGCGTACATCGTAATACCGATGGCCGGCACAGCGATGTTCTTGAAAGCCACGTTAGCAGAGCACTTAGCGCGTACAAGGCCTGCTTCAACGCATGCGAAACCGAGACCCATGATGAACACCAACATAGCGCTAATCATGATCCAGATGTTTTCCGTCATAAAGATTGCGTCACTGACGGTTGCGACATTTGCTACTTCGTTCATTTGATTAAATCCTTTTTTTAGTTGATTGTTTGCTAACTAAACAAGTAGGCAGTAGGAAGTCGGAAGTAGGAAGTGAAAAATCAATCGTGAAATTTACTGTCTACCGTCTACTGTCTACTTCCTACTGATGCTTATCCAATCGCCTCCGGCCCTGTTTCGCCGGTGCGGATGCGAACGCACTGTTCGAGTGCTGTAACAAATATCTTTCCGTCGCCAATGCTGCCTGTACGGGCGCCCGCGATAATCGCATCAATGCAAGGCTGTACAAACTCATCATTCACGGCAATCTTCAAGCAAATCTTTTTGAGCAAATTCACTTCGGTCACAACGCCACGGAAACGTTGATTGTAACCCTTCTGCTGACCGCAACCCAAGACGTTCGTGACAGACATCTTGTAGATCTTCTTTTCGTATAGCGATTGCTTTACATTGTTTAACCTTTCGGGTTGTATGTAAGCTGTAACTAGCTTCATGATGTTATCCTTTTTTGGGGTTCATTTTTCTTGTACGCCCCTCTAATGCAAAGCGCGTGCCAAAATATCAAAAATGGCGAAATTCGCTAAAAATCGCAAAAAACAAAAAGAAAATCGCGACCTTGCTGGCCGCGATTACAAATTTTAGTTTTACAGAAATTGCAGTAAATTCAGAAAATGTAAAAAGAAACGAGACGCTTTGTAGCGTCTCGTAAATAGATTTTTTATTACTTTATTTTGACTTTTTCGTTTTTTCGGATGGCGCTGTGAGCTTTTTCGCGCCCGCTTTTTTCTGGTCGAGAGCGGCTTTCACGAGACCTGTAAACAGCGGATGCGGATCGGTGGGACGGCTCTTGAATTCTGGATGGAACTGGCAAGCTTCGAAATAGGGGTGGTTCTTGAGTTCCACCATCTCGACGAGTTTTCCATCGGGAGATGTACCTGCGATTTTCAGGCCGGCCTTTTCCAAGGCGATGCGGAATTCGCTGTTGTAGTTGAATTCGTAGCGGTGACGGTGGCGTTCGCTGATGCTTGTGCTCTTGTAAAGCTTTGCCGCATTGGAATCCTTGGCGAGCTTGCACGGGTAAGCGCCGAGTCGCATGGTGCCGCCTTTTTCCGTGACGTTCTTCTGTTCGTCCATCAAGTCGATAACTGGGTGGGTCGTTTTTTCGTCGAACTCGGTAGAGTTGGCATCCTTCCAGCCGAGAACGTTACGCGCGAATTCAATCACGCAGCATTGCATGCCGAGGCAAATGCCAAGCAGTGGAACCTTGTGCTCGCGTGCATAACGGATGGCGACGCATTTGCCGTTCACGCCACGGCTCCCGAAACCACCCGGAATCAAAATGCCGTCCGCTTTCTTGATGAGGTTCGGATTCTTTTCGAGCTCTTCAGCTTCGATGCATTCCACTTTCACCTTCGCGTTGTTTGCCATGCCGGCGTGCTGCAAAGCTTCGTGCACGGACTTGTAAGCGTCGCGGATGGCGATGTACTTGCCCACAAGCGCGATGGTGCATTCGTATTTTGGTTTTGTAGCTTTCTTGACAAGGCTATCCCATTCGGAATGGATAATGGGGTGAACACTCAAATGAAGTTGTTCTAAAACGCGCAAGTCGAGTTCCTGTTTGGAAAGTTCGCGCGGTACTGCGTAAACGGAATCCGTCACGTCTTTTTCTTCGATAACGCATTCGGGTTTCACATTGCAGAAAAGTGCAAGTTTGTCCAAGTGTTCTTGCGGAATGTGCATTTCGGTACGGCACACGAGAATGTCCGGGAAAATACCGATATTGCGGAGCTCTGCCACGGAATGCTGCGAAGGCTTTGTCTTGAGCTCGCCTGCAGCCTTGAGGTACGGCACCAAAGTCAAGTGGACAAAGCAAGTATTCTCGACGCCCACTTCAAAACGGAACTGCCTTGCCGCTTCGAGGAACGGCAACGATTCGATATCGCCTGCAACACCGCCGATTTCGCATAAAATAATATCTGCACCGCTTTCGGCTGCCGAACGGAAAGCGTCCTTGATTTCATTCGTGATATGCGGAATAACCTGCACCGTGCCGCCCAAATAGTGACCCGCACGTTCCTTTGAAAGTACAGAAGAATAAATGCGGCCCGATGTGTAGCTCGATGCCTTGGAACATTGTACACCCGCAAAACGTTCGTAGTGGCCAAGATCCAAGTCGGTTTCATAACCATCGTCCGTCACGAAAACTTCGCCATGCTGGTACGGACTCATCGTGCCCGGATCCACGTTCAAGTACGGATCGAGCTTTTGCATGAACACCTTGTAACCGCGGCTCTTCAAGAGGAGCGCGAGAGATGCTGATGTGATTCCCTTGCCGAGCGAACTCACCACGCCGCCAGTAATAAAAATGTACTTGGGCTGTTTTGCCGTATTCTTTGCGGTTGCCTTAGCCATGTTGCTTCTCCTTGAATTCGTGAGTCATGGTTTGCTCACGTCATTCCGACCTCCAAGCCGGACGTTGTTTAAAGTTTGTACAAAAAGAAAGGCAAAAGCCAGATGCTTTTGCCAGACGATAAAGATGATAATGACAGTTATAGACAGAAAAGTAAATCGGATGTTCGATAACCTGTTTGGTGAGAGTCGCCTGATTGCGTTGCGAGATCGCTGCAACGGCTGAGCACAGGTGGGCTTCGATGGATTCCGATATTTTCATCGGACTTATAATGTAGAAAAAAAGTGCCGCGCGGCAAGAAATGACTAAAAATTTTTTTGTAACAATTTTTGAACTGTTACATTTTGTGTAATGCAATTTTGCGAAATGCAAGAAAATGTAAAAGGAAGGGGAGTGTTAATCTTTTTGCGTGACGAAAAGAGCAAATATGCGATTCTAAAACTTAAAGATAATTCTAGTGAAAATCGAATTTAAGGTGATTATTCAGATTGTTTTGCGGATGGTCCTGGACAAGGGCTAGAGTTTTTATCTGAATTGCTATAAGGTTGTGATTGCATCAAGGGATAAAACGTTTTTTCGGTGGATATGAGGCCCCTTATTGGCTTTCGTCACTTGAGAACCTTTGATTTTTGGAGGTATATTTTAACAATCTTCTCTTGAAGATGGTTTCATAATCAAGAATCTTCAAAAACGTTTTTTTCTGTCGAAGAAAACAATCGGTGCATTTTTGAGAATGTTTAAAAGAAGGATGTTATAGATGATCGAAAAAAGATTGGATTATATAGACTGCTGCAAAGGTTTGGGTATTTTTTGGGTGCTTGTTTTGCATTCTAACAATCTCGTTTTTTTTGGACAAGGGAATTTTGTGACTCATGGAATGCATCTTTTCTTTATGCCCATTTTTTTCATGGCCTCAGGTTTTGTTGGATATAAAGTTTTTGTTGATAACTATTCTTTTGATAAATTTCTTCAAAAGAAAATGTACACGCTTTTAGTTCCTTTTTTTGTATTTGGGTTGGGATATTCTTTTTTACGTGGGTATTTAGAGGGCAATGCGAATGTACTTTTTATTGTTAAAAGTTTTTTCACGCATGTTATGAACAATGGTTATTGGTTTATATTAGTTTTATTTGCCATAAAATTTCTGTGCAGTTTGACCTCTTTTCTTTCCTGTAAATTTCAAAAAAAAAGTTGAATTGAAATTAATTATTTCTTTGATATTGTCTTTCTCTGTTGGATATTTAGCAACTGTATATATTCCGTCTTTGAAAAAAGTTGCTTTTTATGCTCCATTTTTTCATTTTAGGAGCTTGGTTTTGAATTAAAGATTTGCATAATTATATTGTTAAATCTTATGAATTTATTTTTGGAGTTGCTTTTGTTATGTTAATGATTCTTTATACATTTATGTATCAGACAGGAGCTAATTTTAAACCGATTTATTGGCTTGCTCTTCAATTTATTCCTACAATATTTGTCTTCTTATTGATTTACAAGTCTGATTGCTCTAAGGGTGTAATGGGTATTTTTTCTCGGATTGGTACGATAAGTTTGGATATTTATGTTCTTCATTATTTTTGTTTACTTGGTTTTACCCCTGATACCATGAAGTTCTTCAATTATGATAATTTGCCTCTATTGCCTCAGACTGCATTGCTTACTGCTGTTGCCTTAATTATTTTGTTCTTTACAGTAGTCCTTTCTAAAATTTTTAATTCAAATTCATTTTTAAAATTTTTGCTAGGTAAGTTTTAATTGGGTTGAAAATTAAATAAAATCACCTGCGAGAATGGATATCGCAGGTGATGAAAATTTGTGAAAAGAACTAAAGTCGTTTAAAGGCTAATTTAAATAATTTCTGGGTTTGATTTAATTCCATCATATAAGCCTTTGACAGCGGCTTTAAATGCTTGTATTTTATTTTGGGCTCTAACAATAGAAGGAAGAGTAAAGTACAATAGGAAACCCATAAAACTTTTACAATAAAAGTTTTCGTACCCGATTCCGCCATAATTTTTAAATTTCTTATTTAAATAAATAAGGTTCCTATGAACGTAATACACTCGTAATGGATTGACGTATTTTTTATAGGATAGTTTTGCAATATTCTTGTTTTTCGTTATTTTACTTAACCACAAGAAAAATTTAACAACACGTGGCGATTTTAACGATATTTTTCCAAATTCCTGGTCTATAACTAAATTTGTCAGTTGAAGGATTCTTAAGCCTTTTTGCTTTACTCGCTTGCAATAATCATTATCTACAAAATCAATAAATAACCATTCGTCAAATTTTCCCATTTGTTCCCATATCTTGATGTTTGTGCAACTTGCAGAAGTTATACAAAAATCAACATCTATAATCTCTTCTTTAGAAGAATTTATTTGTAAATACTTTCTACGTTTATCAATTACTTGAGGAGCTAAAATCGCCACATTGGGGATGGAAAAATATTTAGAGAATTCGCTTACTATATTGGCGGGGAGTATCGTGTCTTGGTCTAATGTAATAATCCATTCGTAGCCCCTTTCTTGAGCTTCTTGCATTATGCTGTTTAAAGCATGTGCAACGCCTTTATTGCCGTGCTCTGTTTTGTAAACGATTCGCTTATCGAAGTCTTGATAAAATTCTTGATTACCGACATTGTCGAAAAGAATGACCAAGTCAACTTGTTTTAAAATTCCTGATAAACATTCTTCAAATCGAGAACGTTCTGGATTAAATAAAACGATTCCTGCTGCAATTTTCACTTTCACTACCTTGTGGAGAAATCTCTAGTTTTTGCTCCAATAGAGATTTAGTAATTCTTGAGCTTCTTTATGGATGTTGTATCCAGTATTTGTGAGAGATACTTGATTATTTTCTGCTTGAACGAAACGATTGTCTTTATTTGTGTTTTGTAACATGAATGTAGCCCATTCCTTTGGACTTTTTTCTAAGGATATGGGGAAACAGCTTGATGAAGCTAAAACTTCACTTGATATTACGTCCGATAGAAACACTGGTAATCCCGAAGCTTGAGCTTCAAGAACTGCCAAAGGTAGTCCTTCCCAAAGAGATGGAAATAAAAATGCATCCATAACACTCATCATTTCAGGAATATCAGTACGAGTTCCGGCCATTACTACGGCATCCTTCAAATTTAAATGTTCAATCTTATTCTTGATTTCTTTTTCTAATGAACCGCTTCCTATTAATAGTAATTTGCTGTTAGAACACAATTTATGAAATTCGTAAAAAACATCAATTATAAAAGAATGATTTTTCGGCTTTGTCAGATTACCTACGTTTCCAACGATAATATCATCTTTTTTAAATCCAAAATTTTTTCGAAATGATTCTCGTTTGCTTATTGTTGGAATAAATCGATGTATATCAATTGCATTTTTTAGGATCTTGAAGTTTCCTTTTCCAAATAGCCAATCTCCAGCAAGTGAAGAACATGCAATGGCAGTTGTATAACTTCGTAAAAAAAATGGATGCAAAATGGCGTTTACAAATGGGTGTTCGGTTTTGCTAGTGTGATTATGTACGATTCGTACAGGAACATTTGAAACTGCTTTAAGTTCGATGAATGAGGTTGAACTATTGCCGTGAATGTGAACAATGTCGTATGATTTACTCAATTTTTTTAAGGCAAAAAAATATTTCCATATTTTTTTACGTGGAGGAAGTTTAAAGTATTTGCAACCAAATAGGTTTATTTCGTCTAGTAGATTCTGGTTGGGATTGTTTGTACAAGCGAAATCAAAATGTAAATTTGTTTTGTCTATTGTTCTCCAGTAGTTCATCATAACAGTTGTTATTCCTCCACATGATTCAAAATCAAGCGTGAAAATAACTAAAATTTTTCTAATCTCTTTCGTTTCTTTGGACATTTTTTATGTTCCTTACCATTGATTTTTTACTACTATTCAAATATTTTTTCATACAATGACAAATTTACAAAATCATAATTCGAATAAATGCTTCTAAAATTTAAGCATTTTTTCATAGCTTCTGCTAGCGATTCTGGATTTTCTGGTTCTGCTAAAAAACCGTGCTCCCCTTCATGAATTAAACGAGAAATAATAGGGATGCATTTTGTGGCTGCGATAGGTGTATGTAAATATAATGCTTCAAGAAGGACGTTAGGTAATCCTTCTGCTCTTGATGATAGTACAAAGCAATTGGCATGTTTTATATAGGGGTATGGATTGCTTTTATAACCTACGCAATGAATGCAATCGTTTAATTTATATTTGTCAATTAACCGCTTAATGTTTAAATACACTAGGTTTTCATCACCACCTGTTTGTCCTATAATAAATAATTCAATATTCGTAGTACATTTTTTTAATAGGTGAAAAGCCTCAATCAAAATGTCAAAGCCCTTTGCAGGGGCAAATCTCCCTGATGCTACAATTTTATAGTTCCCATTATTGGAAAATGGGCTATGTGCATTTTTTATTTTTTCTTCGATGTAGCTAGTGTCAACAGGATTCTGGAATACTGTGATTTTGTTTGTGTTTATTTTGGCCCCTTGAATAAGTCCTTCCTTCATTTCTTGGGTTTGAGCTATAATTTTTTGCGCATGTTTATATGTGAGTTTAATCATCCATTGATGGATTTTTGAAAAATAACCAAAATTGTTGTCGCTACGGATTATGAATTTCAAGTTAGGAAATAAAGGCTTTAACATCAATAGTTTCGTATTTATATTGATAACTGATGCGAATACAATATCTGGTTTTTCGTTTTTGATTTTTTTATAAAGACCATATATTTGCTTTATAGGATTTTTTGTTTTTATTTGGTCTATTGCGTAATCTGAAGGAACGAAATCGGCAATTGTATTTTTGCCGACACCAACAGAACAAAAAGAAACTTCGAATTTATCTTTATTTAAGTTTTTCCCAATTGTTACCGTGACTCGTTCTGCACCACCGACTCCGGATTGGAGAAATAAAAGAATTTTTTTTCTCATTTTCTAAAATCCATCATGTTTTTATGAATGAATTTGTCTTCAGATAAATTTAGTAAAAGCTCCTTTTTTCTTTTTTCGGATAATCCTTTGCTATTTAAGTTGAACTTTAGATTTTTTTCAATGTATTCGTCAATTGTGCATATTATTTTTGCAGGATTGCCTCCAACAACAACATTGCTGGGAATTGATTTTGTTACAACGCTACAGGCTCCGATTATTACGTTGTTTCCGATTGAAACTCCTGGCATAATTGTTGCCGAATTTCCTATATAAACAAAATCTCCGATTTGAACTTTTCCGAAAAAATCGAATTTTGGATATTTTTGTCTTACGGCACCTCCACCACCATGTGTGTGCATCTTGACACCACTTGTGATTTGACAGTGATTCCCAATCGTTATTAAATATGGTTCTGTACTCCAAAAGTCGCTCGCTATAAAGTTGCTTGAACCCATATTTACTCCGGCTAAACGGGCTCGTTTAGCCGGAGTAAAAAGAAATTTTTTTATCAACTTGAATATTTTTTTTAACATTGTGAAGTCCTTGTTTTTAATGTTCTGTGTTATTTAAAAATGAAAGAATGTAATGAGCCATTTTTTCCAGGTCTTCATCTTGTTTACTTCTAATGTAAGATTCTCTTTCGAAACCTTTCTTTATATATTCGGATCTAATAGATTTATTCTCCATTTGAAGTATGCGCATCTTTATTTCGTCTATGGAATATGGATTGAAATAAAGTACGGCATTGCCACATATTTCAGGAATGGAGGCTATTGCGGAGGCTATAACGGGGCATCCTTCATGCATGGCTTCCAAGGGTGGATAACCAAATCCTTCGTTCAATGACGGATAAATAAATAGATACGCATTGTGGTATAGTTCTGTAAGTTTTGTTTCATCAACATATCCGACAAAAACAAATCGGTTTGGATTCTTTATATTTATTGTAAGGTCAGATTTTTGCTTTATGCCAGTAACGATAACTATTCCTGAGATTTCAGGGTGTTCTGTGAAAAGCTCATCTAGTGCGATAATCGCTCTAACGCTGTTTTTTATCCAACGATTTCCGCTAACGATTAGATAGTATTTTTCAGCGATGTTTGATTTTTCTTTTACTCGAATGGAATCGTCAATTGTAGATGGCGAGAAAAAAACTTGAATATCATTTGCCTTGATTTGGGGAATGAATGTCAGTAAAGAATACTTAGAGTGATTTGAAACAGTAACGAACGAAATATTTGATTTTGTTAATGATTTTTTTTGGTATTGTAAATCACATATATAGTTTTTTTTTCTTTTTCTTTTTAAAAAGAATTTATATATACTCTGAATAATTTTTACTCTTTTTAATGGAAATTTCCTGTAATATATCTCATATTCATCAAAGGGTAATTCAAGGACACGTAAACCGTGAATTGTAACTATGATGTGAAAAGAATCATCTGTTAAATAAGTAGAATCTATTAGAGGGCTATATAAAATATTACCATATTTTCTAGAAATACTTAAAATGGATGCGTCCCTTTTTTTTTCCATGATAATGTTTTTTGAATGACATAGCTTGATTACAGATTCATCGATGTAAATGGAATCGTCATAATATGCAGCAATTTTATCTGGAGCGATGTCCACTAACTTTTTAAATATGGCAATCCCGTATTTAGCTCCTCCATGAAATTTTGTACCATTCATGGGCTGGGTCTTTGTTAGATCAAATAAAATTTTTTTCATTCTATTGGGACCTTTTTAATCTTTCTTGCTGGAACTCCGGCAACAGTTGTGTTACTTGGAATGTCTTTAGTTACAACGGCTCCTGCTCCGATTGTAACATTGTCTCCGATGTTTACTGGTGCTAAAATTGTTACTCCTGTTGAAATATAACAATTATCTCCGATTATTGCTTTGCCTTCAATACCTGGTTTTTTTTTCCCGATTAAAACCATTGGCAATATGGTGGAATTTTTTCCTATGTGAACGAATTCGGGTATTTTCCGGAATCCAGGATGTGTTAATTTAAGTCCTTTTTGAACGCTGTTTGGCTCAATGAAAATAGAATGTTTTAGTTGGCGGTTTCTGAACGTAAAATGCCAAAAAAATTTTAATGCTTTTTCAAAAATGTTAGGATTTTTTTTGTTAAAATAATATTCATAGAATCTTAAAGAATACAGAACTTCTTGTGCGGGAAGCATTTCGTTCCCGCATAGAAACATTTTAAGCATGTGGAAAAATTGTAACATAGGGTTTCTATAAACACCTAGTTCTTCTTTTATGATTTCTTTTAAATCTTTTTTTGAAAGATCCATGAACATGTTCCTATTTTAATGATTGTAGCATTAATGTATCAAGATTTCTTTTTTCATCCCAAATTCCAAATCCAGCTCCGTTCATACCCCATAAGGTGTAAGAAATATTGTATTCCTTCATTACGTCAACAATATCTTTAAACCATTGATAGCGTAAAGAATCAGGCATGGTTCGTAAACAGCCGAATTCTCCAAGATTAATTGGAAGATTATATTTTTGTGCAAACTGAACTACTGTTTGTACCTCTTTTGATATATAATCCTTTCCGTAGTTTTCTTGTGTGAATTGGAACTTGCTTTGGAGTGAATCTGGAAGTTGCTTGTATTCTTCTTCGGTCAATAATTTTCCTGGATAGTGGATGGGACCTTTGTAAAAAGCGTATTTACCCCAAGGCGCTTTGTAGTGTGTAAATAGGCTTGGCCTATAATAATGAAGCGTAAGAACAAGATTGGAATCATTTGGTGGAATATCTAAATATTTAAAGGTCCAAGTTTGGTTTCCACGATTTGAACCCACGAATAGGACTCGTTTAGGTTCTTTTTCTCGAATAAAGCTTATCCATGGATTTATAACATTGTTCCACAAAAAATGTTTTTTATCTGGAGCTGCGGGTTCGTTTAGGCATTCGTAGGCAAGAGAATCCGTTGAATAGTTCGAAAAGGCATTTTGTAGTTTTTCCCAAATTTTTAGGAATTTTTTAATCTCTAAATCGGATTCAAATAGCTGGTTGTCTTCTCTTTCGAATGTGTGATTCCGTGTTTTATGAAGATCTATGATAACTTTTAATCCGTTTTTTAAGCAAAAATCCGTTCTATCGATTAAAATGTTCTTTACGTTTAATCGGTAGTTCAAATTTTCATCAAATAAGTTTGCTTCGCTGATTGGGATTCTGACATGGTCAAAACCGAGCTCTTTTAGTAAGAGGATTTTTTCATGTGTGACAAGTGTGTCTATTCGAATGGAATCAAGAGTTCCAGCTTCGAGCCATTCGTTAAGGTTTATTCCTTGTTTAATTTGAAAAGATTTTGTCGGTTTAATAGGGGCCTTTTCGCTGTTCGCGTAAACGAATGCTATACCGATAAAGATTGCTAGAACTACAGTGCCTAGTAAAAATTTGTTAAAAAAATTTTTAGCGGAGCGCATATTGCTTTTTGGGAGGTGGTTGATATTTTGAAATGGCAAAGAAAGCAGAAATGATGAAAAATGACCATGTATTTTGAATGCCTGTAAGCAAAATAGACAGGAAATAACTAGAGAAATACCCTAACCATAAAAGGAATTTGTCTTTGGTGACGTGCTTGAATATCCATTTTGTGAATAAGTATAAACTGAAACAAAAGCATATAAAACCGAGTATTCCTTGCTCTACTATTTTTTGGAATAGAACACTTTCAAAACCATACATACTATTGAAAGATGACGAGGAAAAATATTGAATGGAATTAAAGCCAAGCCCACCAATGGGATTACCTGAAGCGATGCTTAATGTCGTTTCAAATTGTTCAGAACGCATGGAAATATTGCTTCCATCTATATTGGCTGCATCGCTATAAGAATTGTCCCAAAAGAAAAGTCCTGATTCAATGTATTTTATATAACCTGCTGTATATTGATATTCCTGTAGTGGTTGTATTAAAATGAGAAATGAGGCAAAAGAAACGATTAGGTATTGAAGAAGCTTTTTTTTCTTGATAGAGATTAAGTAAAAAGAACAGATGCAGCAAAGAACTACTATGGATGTTCGACTTCCTGAAAAAAGAATATTAGAAGTCGCTAGTATAATAAAAATGTATTTGATAACTTTGTTTTTTATGCAATCTCTGTAAATTAGGAATAAGGATAATAAGACACCCCATAATTGCCCCCATGTTAATGGATGTTCCAGTGTTCCTGAAATTCGGCCGGTTAACCCACCGCGTATTTGTTCTAAGAAAAAATCAAATCTGTTCTCTCCTACGTATATGAGTGATATGGTATCTATATAGGGGTTTAGTTTTGTAATATATACAATTATTCCATAAATTCCGGCAAAAATCGCTGTGTAGAATAAAATATTTATGTGTTTTGTGTTGAAATTTTTAAATGCGTAATAAGCGAAAATGACGTAAGGAATTTCTTGGCTTAATGTTTTTAAGAATGAAAAAATTTGAAAATCAAAAGGCGTTGCATCAGATGATAGCAGAATCAAAAAGAAGGTCGTAGAATACGTAAAGCCTAAATATATGAGTAGACCTTTGGGAAAATAGACTCTAGCCGTTTTTTTTTCTATAAAGGCTTTATTCAAGAAAAATGATATAGTTAGCGCTATTAAGAGAAAATCGTTAATTGCAATTGATACCGGACCTGCAACGAAGCGCACAAAAGGAGGGAATAGAATTTTTGCGCACAACGAAAGCAAAAATCCGAAACTGAAATTTCGAATACACGCGAATACAATCAGTGAAATAATAATGTCTATAATTATTATAACCATAAATAACTAATTAGCACCTTTTCGTTGTATTTTTTTTATTAAGTAATCTCGATCTCCCGTATCTACGCCTATCAAAATGATGATAGCTAAAGCGACACTCATCAGCAAGCCGCTTTTGGCACATACTGAAATATATATATTATCAAATACAATGAGTTCCTGAATTACAAATCCAACTCCCAAACAGATGGCACTTACTATAATTATGGGCGAAAGAGATTTTATAAAGAAGAGTTTTAAACCAAAGTGATAATGTCTATTCATTTCCCAAACGGTATATAAGGAGTAAATTAGGCTTAAAAATGCGACAAGGATAACCGGAATAATGGGATTTGCATCGATTTTTAGTAGTACGTACGAAATTGGTAGGGCACTAAGTGTTATCAGGCGTCCGTAAATTTGAATATTCTTTATTTTGCCTGTGGCTAGCGATGTGTCGTTAAATGGTCGACTGAATACGGTAAACAATGTTTCAAATACAACAACCTGGGTAAATATTTTGGTGTATTCAGGAACTTCGCCTAACCACAATTGCAGGATGTTTTTTGTTTCGAATAGAAACGGCATAGCAATGATTAACATTACGTAATAAATGTATTTAGTCGCTTTCATTGCAAGCAGGAACATTTCCTGGATTTTGTCCTGTGCATACATTTTTGTAATTTGGGGTCTTACAGCTGTATCAAGATTTGTACCGAATTGTGCTATAATTCGATCGAGTTGCGTTGCTAGGGCTTTGGCTCCGTTTATTGCTGGTCCGAAAAACATGTTCATTACAATGTTAATTCCGTGCTTTCCTAAGGCCCAGGATATAACGCCGAACGAGTTTATACTAATGAAAGATGTTAGTTGCTTGAATATTTGCTTGTCGAAGTAACCTTTAATGCGTGTTTCCTTGTACTTTGACAGACAAAATACAATGTAAATTAAGGCAACAATCGTGTTGATGCAAAGGAGTAAAACCCCGTAGTAAATTAGTTTGTCGAACGTTGTGTTCTGGATGATTGCGTAACAAATGGCTAGTTTTGAAAATCCCTCAAAAATGCTTAAATAGGCGTAAAAGGACATTTGCTCTCTTGCTATAATGTCGCTTTCAAAGCAAATTTTAACGAACTGTATTATTAGTGATATTATGGATAAGTGAAATACTATTAAGGCCGCGTCCAGTCTATCTGGTGAAATTACAAGCTTTTTGTAAATTAGCCATAATCCAATGGGCTCAATAATTAAAGCTGTAATTAGAGCAAATGCTAAATGCAGAAAAAAACTTTGGGAAAAATACTGGTTTGTATATTTGTTGTCATTTCGACCTAGACCAATGTTGATAAAGCGCTGTGTTGAGTTGGACAATCCTGACGATACGAAATCGAACATTATAATGATTGATCCGACGACATTATATATTCCTAAGTCATCTACTCCTAAAGCCTCAAGTATCTTTCTTGTTGTAAAAAAACCGATGCCCATTAGAAGGAACATGCGGATATACAAAAAAAAAGAATTTTTGAGTATTCTGTTGGAATTTGACATGTTGAGCAGTTCTGTTTTTATTTGATAATTATTGGTTGATCGCCTTGTTATTCTTGTGAGCTAGCCATTCTCTAAAAAACATTACTGGAAACCAAAAAAAAGCTTTTAAATAACGTTTGCGTGTATGTTTTTCTTTGATTATGCGATACACAAAACGTAAATCCAGAATATCAAATATCCGCGGATAATAAATAAAGCTTGACATTGATGTTTGGGATATAAAGCCCCCGCAAGTGAATGCGATACCTTCATAGTAGGCTTCTTTCAATCGCGAAAGAAATTTCTCTTGATTTATCGCGCCCATCCCGCAGACCACGAAATTGGGTTTTGTGATTATGATTTTTTGAATTTCAGAATCAATATCTTGAACGCTGTTGAAATAACCGTTACGAGTTCCTGCGATAATCAATTTAGGATAGTGTTCTGTAAAAGACTTCATTGCTTGATTAATTTCGTTTGGCATCCCGCCTACGAAATAAATGGTTTTATTGTGGTCTATTGCATATGCAAACAATTTTGGCGCTAACGAAGTCATGTCGAAACTGCATCGTTTAATTCGCTTATGGTAAAGAATGGTTATTGCGATTGCAAGAAATCTGCCATCTATAAATATTCCGTCAAAATTATTATATAAATCCTTGTTTTGAATAGCTTCCAAATACGATACAGGGTTAAGGAATGTATATATTTTCCCTTTTTCTTCAAAAATATTCGGGTTATTGGGATCTGTTTCTATTATTTTCTTTATAAGCTTTGGGATAGGCACTATACAAGTCCTTTAAAAGGGGGAGATTATATACAACAACCCGTCAGCCCCTTTGCAAGGAACCTTACAAAGGGGTCTGTTAATTCGCAAATTATAATTGTATAATATCATTGCGATATACTCCATTTTCAATATTAATAATTATTCCCCTCTCCCATACCACCCGGCATACCATTCTGCAAACTTTCTTAGCCCATCCCTGAGTGGGGTGGCGGGTTTGAATCCAAAATCGGCCTCTAGTGCGCTCGTGTCGGCGTAGGTCACAGGCACATCACCTGGTTGCATGGGCACGAGTTCCTTGTGCGCTTCGAAGTCGTAATCGGCGGGGAGCACTTTCGCGCGGACGAGTTCTTCTTGGAGGATGGTCACGAAGTCGAGCAGGTTTTCGGGGTGATTATTTCCGATGTTGTAAACCTTGTAGGGCGGGAGCGGTAGTCCGTCTTCGCCGTTCTGCTTTTCAGGGGCGTGCTGCATCACGCGGACGACGCCTTCGACGATGTCATCGACGTAGGTGAAATCGCGCTTGCACTTGCCGTAGTTGAAAATCTGGATGGTCTTGCCGGCCTTGAGCTTGTTGGTGAAGCCGAAGTAGGCCATGTCTGGGCGGCCGGCGGGTCCGTAGACGGTAAAGAAGCGTAGTCCGGTGCTTGGGATGTTGTAGAGTTTGCTATAGGCGTGCGCCATGAGTTCGTTGCTCTTTTTGGTGGCAGCGTATAGCGATACGGGGTTGTCCACTTTATCATCGGTGGAGTAGGGAACTTTTTTGTTGCATCCGTACACGCTGGAGGAACTTGCGTAGACGAGGTGTTCGAGTTCGCCTTTGCCCGCGCCCTTGCGGCAGGCTTCGAGGATGTTGTAAAAGCCGATGAGGTTGCTTTGAATGTAGGCGTCGGGGTTTGTGATGGAGTAGCGAACGCCGGCTTGGGCGGCGAGGTTCACGACGACGGCGAAGTGGTACTTTTCAAACAGATTATCGAGGGCGGTCTTGTCTGCGAGGTTCGTTTTGACGAAGGTCCATTTTTTGTTTTTCTCGGTCGCAAGTGCTTCGATTTCCTTGAGGCGTTCATGCTTGATGTTTACGTCATAGTAGTCGGTGATGGAATCGAGCCCGACGAGCTCGGTGCAGGAGTAGCTGTTCAGCAACTTCTTACAGAGATTGCTTCCGATAAAGCCTGCGGCTCCTGTCACAAGGACTGTTTTTCCATCTAGAATAACGTTTTTATCAAGCATTTATATTCCTTTTTACACTAACCCAAAACACCTATATTAATGAACCTTTACTGGATGGGGCTATCGCCCCTACCCTTTGGCTCGGTCATGCCCAAGCTTGCTTGGGCGCGACTCTCGCCTTCTGGGTAGTCTTCACTTCACTGCGTTTCGTTCAGGATGACGCGTGTGGCTTAGCACCCAATCGCAGAGTATTCGAATCCGGCTTCGGCGAGTTCCTTGGCGTCGTAGATGTTGCGGCCATCGATGATGAGGGCATTCTTCATCGACTTCTTCATTACGCCGAAGCTTGGCATGCGGAACTGCTTCCATTCGGTCACGAGGAGGAGTGCGTCTGCATCGAGCAGCGCTTCGTACATGTCCTTGCAGTAAACGATCTGGTTTGCAATTGCCGCAGCGTCATTTCGCGCAGCCATTCTACGCTTGCATTCATTCATGGCAACCGGGTCGTACACGCGGACTGTCGCTCCGGCTTTCACGAGCAGGTCGATGAGCACGAGGGCAGTGGCTTCGCGCATGTCGTCCGTTTCTGGCTTAAAGGCGAGACCCCACATGGCAATGGTCTTGCCTTTGAGGTTCGCTTCGCCGCCGAAGCGTTTCGCGAGTTTGTTGAAAAGGACGGTCTTCTGGTATTCGTTCACTTCTTCGACGGCTTTTAAAACGCCCATCTTGTAGCCGTTCTTCTCGGCGGTCTTGATGAGGGCCTTCACGTCCTTCGGGAAGCAACTTCCGCCGTAGCCGCAGCCCGGGTAGAGGAACTTGCTGCCAATGCGGGTGTCGCTACCGATGCCCTTACGGACCATGTTCACGTCGGCGCCTACGAGTTCGCAGAGGTTTGCGATGTCGTTCATGAAGCTGATGCGGGTCGCGAGCATGGAGTTCGCTGCGTATTTGATCATTTCGGCGCTCGGGATGTCCGTGAAAATCACGCGGAAGTTGTTGAGCATCATCGGACGGTAGAGGCGGGTCATGAGTTCCTTAGCCTGTTCGCTTTCGACACCCACGACAACGCGATCGGGTTTCATGAAGTCCGTGATGGCGCTGCCTTCTTTCAAAAATTCCGGATTGCTTGCAACGTCGAACGGAACGTTCACGCCACGCTTGTCGAGTTCTTCTTGAATGGCTGCCTTGACTTTTTTTGCGGTTCCTACTGGGACGGTGGACTTGGTCACGAGAACGGTGTATTTTTTGATGTTCTGGCCGAAGGTGCGGGCAACGGCGAGCACGTATTGCAAGTCGGCGGATCCGTCTTCGTCTGGGGGCGTTCCCACGGCGCTAAAGACCATTTCTACATCGTCAAGAATGCTGGCAAGATCGGTTGTAAATTTGAGGCGGCCTTCGCGTTGGTTGCGGAGAACCATTTCGTCGAGGCCCGGTTCGTATATAGGGATTTCACCTTTTTGGAGAGATTCGATTTTAGCTTGATTCACGTCGACGCATGTCACGTTGACGCCCATTTCGGCAAAGCATGTGCCGCTGACAAGTCCTACATATCCTGTTCCAACGATTGCGATATTCATAAAAATCCTTGATAATATTTGTTTTAATAATCGTAAAGAAATGTAACAAAAATATCATGTAAGTTGCTGTCCGTTGGGATTATATTGAAGGACTGTTGGGTGTATTTGCAATTTCTCACAATTGGGTACAGCTGTATCCAGTTTTTGCTTTAGATAAGGGGCGTTCCATTTTATTTCGCGATATATTATATAATGACAAGTAATGGAAAGGAGTGTGCCTTATGCAGCTTAAATTTGGTTTGAAACAGTTTATCCCTCTCGCGGCGACTGTGCTTTCGCTCGCTACGGCTGCGACCGCCGCAACTGCTTACATCAACCAAGTCGGTTATCGTACTTCGGATCCGAAGGAATTTGCCTTGACCGAAGGAAATGGTGATATCGAAATTGTAGATGCTGCAGGCCAGACCGTTCTCAAGGTCTCTCCGAAAGCCGCTTCTTATTGGAATCCCGGTGCAGTGAATGTGCAACTGGTTGATATTTCTGAATTGAAGACTCCGGGAACCTACAGCATAAAGCAAGGCGGTCAAGTTCTGCGTTCGGACTTGAAAATTGCAGATAAAGTTTTTGAAGATGTCGCCAAGGCTTCGCTCAAGTGGTACTATTATCAGCGAGCATCCATGGCTTTGGAAGAAACGTATGCGGGGCAGTGGAAACGCGCTGCGGGCCACACGAATGCAACTGTGGAACTTCATAAATCTACAGGTGCTTCGGGAACAATCCAGTCGAGCAAAGGTTGGTATGATGCTGGCGACTATGGCCGCTACATTGTGAACTCGGGCATTACGACTTACACGCTCCTTTCGCTTTACGAACATTTCCCGGAATACTTCAATACGTTCAAGTGGAATATCCCGGCTGAGGGAACGCTTCCGGATTTGCTTGCCGAAATCAAGTACAATCTTGATTGGATGTTGACGATGCAAGCGTCTGATGGTATGGTCTACCACAAGCTTTCAACGCTTCAGTTTCCGGGCGATGTGATGCCTGTGAAAGATACGGAAAAACTTTATGTTATCGGTAAAGGAACTGCTGCGACGCTTGATTTTGCTGGCGTGATGGCTGCTGCATACCGTGTGTATAAGCCGTTTGATGCAACGTATGCAACTCAATGCCTTGAAGCGGCCAAGAAGGCTTATGCTTGGGCTCTCCAGAATCCGAAAGTTGCTTTCTACAATCCGATGGATGTGGCTACAGGTTCTTATAGCGATGGCGAATTCTCTGATGAATTTGCTTTTGCTGGCATGGAATTGTTTATCTCTACAGGGGATGCTTCGTACAAGCCGGCGATTGATGAAAATAAAATAAATATTGTCCCGGCATGGCCTGAAATGTACGGCCTTGCGCTTTATGGTGCTGCGACTCATGCGACTGAAGTGGGGGCCGATGCCGAAAAAGCTAAGTCGATGCTTTTGAGTTTTGCAAATGAATTTGTCCATGAATCATCGAAAGGTTTTGGCGTTGTAATCTCGAACGATGATTTTGTCTGGGGTTCCAATGCTGTTGCTGGCAATCAGGGCGTATTCCTCCTTTATGCTTACTACATTACGGGCGAGCAGAAGTATTACGAAGCCGCCAAAAAGGTATTGGATTATTTGCTTGGAAAGAATCCTCTTGACATGTCTTTCTTAACTGGTTTTGGAACGAAGTCGCCGATGATGCCGCATCATCGCCCGAGTACAGCGGATAAAATTACACCCCCTATCCCGGGAATGCTCGTGGGTGGTCCACAGCCTGGTGGTGAAGATATTGGTTCGCAGTCTTGGGAATGCAAGGATTACAAGACGGGGGTTCCTGCGACTTCTTATATCGATAACCGTTGTAGCTATGCTACAAATGAAGTGGCGATTAACTGGAATGCTCCATTTGCATATGTTGCTAGCGCGCTTGAAGCATTGAATGCTGGCTACGCCCCGTCTTTTGCTGTTCCGGGTGTTGCTAAGGGTGGCACTTCGGCAATCAGGCCTTCGATTGCGAGAAATCGCGTGTCGGTGGAAAAGGCTCCGCGTCTGCGCTTTGACGATCAGAAAGTATTCATCGAAAAGAACGACAAGCGCTTTGACCTTAAAGGCCACCGCGTGAAATAATCGAATGTTCCCGACGAGGGATCTTCTTAAACGAAAAATTTCCATATTCATAGAATGCAAAGCGACGCCCTGGTTTCGGGGCGCCGTTTTTTTTGTGAAAAACGTTGCGTGAACACTTGCTACAGTATTTTTAGAATTGCATCGGCAAAGGGTAGTATATTTCCCGTAACGGCTCTATATTATATGGGGTAAATTCAAGCACTTTTTAAAGTGAGGATGTTTGTGAAAAATCATGCGATAAAGTCCGTTGCGCTTGCTGCGCTTTTTGCGGTTCCTTCCTTTGCTGCGACCGCTTACATCAACCAAATCGGTTATCGTCCGGGCGACTTCAAGGAATTAGCTCTTGTCGATGCAAATGGCAATGTGGATTTCGTGAATGCTGCCGGTCAGGTTGTGCTCTCTGTCACACCGAAGGCTGCCTCATATTGGGATGCGAGTGGTCAAAATGTCCAGCTCGTCGATTTTTCGAAGCTTTCTGAAGCTGGCAAGTACAGCATCAAAGTGAATGGCAATGTGCTCCGTTCCGATCTCGTTGTGAAATCGCAAACATACGAAGATATTGTCAAGGCTTCTATCAAGTGGTTCTATTACCAGCGTGCATCCATGGCCTTGGAATCGCAATACGCGGACAAGTGGGCTCGTGCGGCCGGTCACACAAATGCTACTGCAGAACTCCATAATTCTACAGGAGCTTCGGGTACAATCCAGTCGAGCAAGGGTTGGTACGATGCTGGTGATTATGGCCGTTACATTGTAAACTCGGGCATTACAACTTACACGCTTCTCTCTCTTTACGAACATTTCCCGCAGTATTTCAATACGCTCAAGTGGAACATCCCTGCCGAAGGTTCGCTCCCGGATTTGCTTGCCGAAATTAAGTACAATCTCGATTGGATGCTTACGATGCAAGCTAGCGATGGTGGCGTTTATCACAAATTAACATCTCTTGGATTCCCGGGCGATGTAATGCCTGCTCAGGATAACTCCAAGCTTTATGTTATCGGTAAAAGTACTGCGGGTACGTTTGACTTTGCGGCTGTGATGGCAATGGCTTCTCGTATTTACAAGCCTTTTGATGCCTCTTATGCGTCTACATGCCTCAATGCAGCCAAGAAGGCTTTCGCTTGGGGTCAGCAGCATCCGAATCAGAATTATCTTGCTAATCCGTCGGATGTTTCGACTGGTGCTTATGAAAATGACAACCCGAATGATGAAAAAGTTCTCGCTGGTACGGAACTCTACATCACGACTGGCGATGCTTCTTACAAACAGTCCGGTTCTTCGGAATACGTTTCTTACTGGGGCGATGTCATGGGCCTTGCCACTTACGAAAAGGCGACGCATCAGTCTCAGTTTGGTGGCGATGCTAATGAAGCTAAGCAGAAAATTTTGGGCACTGCCGATAACTTTGTCAATCGCGCCGAAAAAGGATTTGGCGTTGTGATGGCTAAGGATGACTTTGTTTGGGGCTCGAATTCCGCTGCTGCAAATCAGGGTGTTTGGCTGTTGCATGCTTACTACCTCACCGGCGAACAGAAGTATTACAAGGCTGCTGTTAAGGCTCTCGATTACTTGCTTGGCAAGAATCCGCTCGATATGTCTTTTGTAACGGGTTACGGCACGAAGTCTCCGAAAATGCCGCACCACCGCCCGAGTACTTCAGATAACATAGAAGACCCGATTCCGGGTATGCTCGTGGGTGGCCCGCAGCCGGGCGGCGAAGATGTTGGCTCTGCCGCAGAATGGAAGTGCGCTGATTACCGTACAGGTCAGGCCGCAACTGCTTATACTGATCAGCGTTGCAGTTATGCCACGAATGAAGTTGCGATTAACTGGAATGCTCCGCTGGCTTATCTCGCTGGTGCTATCGAAGCTATCAACGCGGGTCATGCTCCTGAATTTGCGGCAGCAGGCGTTGCCAAGAATGATACTCCGGCTTCTAGCTCTTCTGTCGCGTCGAGTTCTTCTGCTGTGCCGTCGTCTTCGTCAAGCGTTCCGCAGAGTTCGTCTTCTGTAGTTCCTGCAAGTTCTTCTTCGTCGATTGCCGGGCCTGATATGTCGAGCTCGTCTGCAAATGTCGAATCTTCAAGTTCGCAGGGAACAAATGCAATTCATGCACCGATTGAATCTAGAATTGTACGCTCTCAGCAACCGCGCTTCCGCTTTGATGGTCACTCGCTCTTCATCGAAAAGAATGGCAAACGCTTTGACTTGAATGGCCACCGTGTTAAGTAATGTAGTACATGGTATGGCTTTCGCCTTGTGACCGTTTTTGAGCTTGTCAAAAGAATCTCGTGTTCAAATAATGCAAAACGACGCTCCGTAAGGAGCGTCGTTTTCCTTTGAATTCAAATTAATACTCGATATAATAATTCGGCTTTTTCGTAAAGTATCTACCTTTGGCATCTCGGTTATGCTTTGGCGCCTTTGAGGGAATGCTTGCTCTGTTGTTTTTGGGTGAAGATATTGGCTCTGAATTAAGGAAATATTCTCCATAAACGAGAGCTTTTTGTCGTGTGTTTTCGCCGGCGTAACATGTATCATTCAATACGGCCGCGTAATTTTTAATGCTGATTTTGTCGCCTTTTTTGGCGTCCAGGTTTTTTGGGATAAAGACGCGCTGGGCTTTAAAGTTGTTGAGCATGGCGGAATCGTTACCCGTGGGAAGATTTACGGTGCGATTGCTGATGCCGATTGCTTTCATTTGCGTGGTCTTGTGGTCGACAACTCCTGTCACGGGAACAGATGTGACTTGACCGTATAAATTAGGGATGCGAGTGTAATTCTCGAAAACGGAATCAATTGTACCGCTGACGTCAATCGAAAAACGCAACCGTTCGAATGTAGAATCTTTGACGAAATAAAAAACTTCAAAAAAGTTTTCTTCTGAGACACTTATAAAACCAGTGTGGTCGATGGTTTCGCAAATAATTATGTCTGAAACGTTGGGCTTGTTTTCTTGCGCTGAAACAAGAACTCCTAAAAGGAAAAGTAAAATGGATAAATGTTTCATTTGCTGTCTCGCCTCTGATGAAAGTTTGTTATTAATATAAATAAATAAAGGACGAAATTTTTTTACTAAAAGTATTTTGAATGGATGATTGTCTGATTTGAGAAAAAATGAATACAATAAACCTAGGCTTTTTGCGTTGAAGCTCAAAGCCTAGGCTGCTTTATTTTGTGTGGAGAAAATTTTTATTTCAGAGTTACGACTGTTCCGCTTGTGCTGCTATTGTGGTCAATAGACACTGTGTAGCTTCCGTTAGGAACTTTTTCGCCGTTCCATGAAATGGTGTTGTAGCCCGCCTTTGCGTCTTTTAAGCTGAATTGGGCGATTTGCTTGCCGTCAACGTTGGTGATGGTGACTGTTGTCTTGCCGGCTTCCTTCAAATCGAACGCAATGCTTTTGCGGTCGAAGCTCTTTAATGCAGCAATGTTATTTGAAATTGGTTTCGCGGCGGTTCTTTTTACCGGAGTTGCTTTCGATTTTTCTGCGTAAATGCCGTCCAAGTTGGCAGCAGATGTTGCTTCCTTATCTTGGAGTACGGCGCCTTTTTGAAGAACGGCTAGAAGTTTCTTATCGCCTTCAGTAGCTGTTGCGTATGTTTCAATTTCGCTAGAATTGAGCTCTTTCTTGTCGCCGTACCAGTTTTCGATATCCTTCTGGTCGAGAGATTTGACCGTGATTTGAACGCGAGAAAGAATGGTCGAGTATGTTTCTCCGTTGCTCACGTATGTCACTTCTATGGGCTTGTTTTTGGGACCGCGAAGCATTTGCTTTGTGTCTTCAACGGATTTCCCCTTAAGCGAAATGCCGTCAACCGCAATAATCTTGTCGCTGATTTGAAGCTTGCTATCGGCAGCGGGGGTGTTGGGGATGATGTCAAGAATCTTGACACCATCGTTTTCTTGCTGGAAAGAAATACCGATTCCCCCGAAGCTTTCGTTTGCCATTGCAGCGCATGCTGAAATGATTGTGGTGAAAACGACTTTATTGAGTTTATTCATTTTTGCTCCCTTTTTATGGTGTTTTGAATAAATTTAGATTATAACAATAAATGCGAACTTTGTGATAAAGCTCTATTCTCATTCGCTGCTCTGTGATTGATTAACTTGATGTACAATTGGAAATCTTTAATTTGATTTCGAATAATGTATTTTTTATAAGCTAATCTGAATTTTAGATAATAAGATAATAAAAATTTCAAAAATATTGTTTGTATTTTTTTAAATAAATTTTTACATAAATTTTTAAGTATTTATGACAAACTTGTAAAATTTATAGTAAATTTTTAGTCTCTATCACTTACACTTATATTTTTGGAGGTGGATTAATGAAAAAAATAACCTGCGTGGTTGCTTTTTCTGCTGCGTTTTTGTTTGCAGGGAAGAGCCCGTTTAGTATGGTTCGTACGGTGGCATGGGATGCAAATGGCCAACCGTCTGAAGAAGCTGTTGACTTGACAGTTTGTCTTGAACAAACTCCTGTTCAGGGAAGCTCTAGCCCGGCTAAATCTAGAGAACGCTATGAAAATATTATCAAGTATTGGGCTGACGGCTTGTATGAAATGTCCAATGGCGGTAACTATTTGGGCAATATCAGAATCTTTACGGGAACCACGAATCCTAAGGGCTGTGACGTTCAGTGGCGTATTTTGAACGAATGGCCTCGCGCTAGAGTTGCCGGGTTTAACTCTCCGTCTGGAAACTTGATTGTATCGGATGCATGGGTTTCGGGTGACCCGACTTATGAATTCCGTACAAATGATGCTATGCAGCAGTTCCACTTTGGTATGACGCTTACTCATGAATCGATGCATTATCTATATGGGCTGAGCGACGAATATGGGACTGTGTCTTTTATTCCGGATCCATCGGACTTCTATAATAACGTATCCGTTTCTGCAGATCCGTCAACGGATAGAATCCGAATTAATGTATTCTCGGATGGATCTTATGAATCAAGCTCGTTGGACGCACTCCATAACGGACAGCAAATCTATTTTGTCCCGAATGGTGGCTCGATTCCGTCCGGAACATGGACGGCTCCGACAAGTTCTGTATGGCTTGCTAATGGCTATATGACCATTGATGAACTTGAATGGGCGCAGGATGGCTCTCCTTCTGTATCGTTCACCTTGAAAAATCCTAGTGGAAACAAGGTGAATATTACAAGTGCCGGTAGCGGAAATTGGGGAGTTTCTTTGCCTAGAGCTGCTGGTGCTACGGCACATACGATTCAAAATACGCAATGGCCTTTGGGCTATTTCAAGTTTGGTGCATGCGGAAGTGGCGCTGCAATTCCGTGGCAGTGGGCCAACTTGAGCACTAAATTTAATTTCAATTCTAATTCGATGCAGGGTGTAACGTATAAAAATGCAAATAGCAAATCGTTCTCTGGATGGGAAACGGTTGTGTCTAATCCTGTCAACGATGTGATTTACAAGTCTTGGGGCGGATGGAAC
The DNA here is from genome assembly GCF_902779965.1 of Fibrobacter succinogenes. Lineage (NCBI taxonomy): Bacteria > Pseudomonadati > Fibrobacterota > Fibrobacteria > Fibrobacterales > Fibrobacteraceae > Fibrobacter > Fibrobacter succinogenes. The sequence goes on from NZ_CACZDK010000002.1 coordinate 48,119, forward strand.
CGTTTCTGGTTCAAGTCTCTTATCAATAGAGCTCCGAAGGCTAATGACCGTTACGTGACCAAATCGCACTATCTCAATTATAATGATAATACGGGAACATGGGATGCAAGCCATGCTACATGGTACGAAGCTGGTTATTGCAATACAAAAAATGTTGAATTGCCTTATATGAAGGTTGAACTTGCCGGTAAAACGGAAGCTCAATATATTAAGGAAACTCGTAAGCATTTGAATATCATGTGGATGGATGGCGTGAAGACCGAAATTATCGTGGTCTTGGATCATTCAGGAAGTATGAATTCGAATAAGAAAATGGAACAGGCTCAACTTGCTTCTAAGTATGTAGCGACCGGATTCTTGGGATCTGGATCTGGCTATAGTGCAAGTAACGTAAGTGTTGGCGTTTTTGCGTTTAACCAAAATGTTTCTGAAGTGTATCACCTTAAGAGTAATCCGAATAAGAATGACATTTACAGTGCTATCACGGGTGTGTCTGCTGGCGGTACTACTGCTATGTTCGATGCTATTGGTACGGCTTTGAACGCCTTTACAAGCAATCAGTCTAGCTTGAAGATGTTGTATGTTATTTCTGATGGCTTGGATAATGCAAGCTCGAAGATGAATAGTCAGAAAGTTATTGAATTGTCCAAGTCAAAGAATGTGGCGATACATACATTCGCGTATGGATCCGATGCCGATAAAAATGTGTTGGCTCTTATGGCCGCTGAAACAGGTGGCACCTTCTACGACCAGCAAGCAAATCTGGTGTTGAATGCTAATGCAGCAACGGCTTCTGTGCTTGCTAACTCCGTGGGTGTTGAACAGATTGCAGCTGCTGTCTTGAGTAACTCTGCAACGTCTTCAAATATTTATGTTCCGAGAAAAGTGGGCAGAGTGCGTATTTACGGTTCCTATACGGGCTCCGTGCAATCGAACCCGATTGCCGTGAAGTCTAGCAATGGTACGAACCTTACGTTTAGCAAGGAAACATTTACTTTGAATAATGTGAATTACTTTATTGCAGAAGTGGATTCGACTACCTTGCAACAGAATTCTACGTCGATGATTAAAATCAAAAATAATATGTCGTCGCAGAACGTTGACTTTAGAATGTTGGCATTTGAAAAACGCGCTACTTATGGCATGAGCATTGGCATGAAGCCGGAAGCTCCTTACAAGTGGCCGGAACAGGCTAGCTTTACGGCATCGGTTGCTGGAAAGGATGGTATCCTTGCTGGTGTTACTGCCACGGGTAAGTTGACCGCTCCTAATGGCACTACTTCGCAGTTTAATCTTTATGACGATGGTACGCATGGCGATGCCCTGGCTGGTGACGGTGTTTACTTTGGCTATTTGCCGAATATCATGTCTAATGGTTCATACCAGTGGGAAGTCTCCATTTCGAATAAGCAGAAAAAAGCTTACACGGTGAAGAGGGGTACTAGTCTTCCGGATTCCATCGCCTTCGTGAAGAAGACGGATACGAACCCGTTTGAAGTGATTCGCAATGGTCAGTTTGTTGTGAGCGATTGCTGCACGGAAAATGACGTAACTACGATTCAACCGGAAGTTTCTGTTTCTGGCTTCTTGCAGCAGGGTACTGATGAAGATAAGTTTAAGATTGTGGGCACCAAGTCTTCTAAGAGCTATTCTTTGGTCTTGCAATCGGCAAATCTTTCTTCGATTGAAAAGGTTGAAGTATTTGATCAGCGTGATATGAATACACCGTTGTATTCTGCAAATGTTATTGCAAATACAAAAGATAGGAATATATTCTCTTTGAGCTCTACGTTGGCTGCTCCTGGAAATATTATTGTTGTCAGTGGAACGCATTCTGCCGGCGCAAGCTATAACTTGCTTTTGCTTGAAGCTGAAGGTGCTTCGTTTGAAATTGGCCGTTTCGAAAATATTGCCGATTGGCATTCTGACAACTCTACTATCGCACTTGATGGAAATATTAAGAGCGAAGGCTCGTATAGCCTCTCGACAGTTTCTGGATGGAAGATTATCGAAAGCCGTAGCATTTCGACCACTGACTTAAAGGTTATCGGTGACAAGATGAGCTTGAACCTCTATGTTCCTGCTTCTTCTCAAAACCAGTATTGGTTGGGCACGGTTGAATTGTGGGTCAATGTTCCGTCTGCAAACAAGAGAATTCAGTTAGGCTCGAATGCCACGATTCAGTCCTCGTTTAACGCATGGACGACGTATGAGTTTACAGTTCCGCAGCAGGCTTTGGCTTTGCTCTCTGAACTGCATGCTGATGTTCGTTTCCAGATTGTGCTGAACTCCGCAGATTCCATTTGGGTCGATGATTTGCACTTCTCGGGTAACTTGATTGAAAACGATGTGGAAACAATTGATTTGCAGTGCCCAGGACAGCCGGGTTGCTCTTCTTCGAATCCGATTCGTTTGTCTGTCGATGGCTCCGTTGTTGTCTCTGCGACGGGTACCGTGTGGATTGAAGTTGTCGATTTCCCGCAGAATTGGACTCCGGCATCTTTGAAGATCAGCCTCTATGCTTTGGATGGCGCTCCGCTGTCGGGCAAGCTCGTGTATTCCAACACGACTTATCAGTTGACGGATTGGGATTTCTCGAAAACGTTTAATTACGCATCGGGGAGCCGCTATGTGTTCAAGTTGACGAACCTTGAAGGACGCCCGTTCCGCATGAATGCTTGGGTGTCCGGACAGTCGATGAACTTGGCATTTAACGGTAACTATGACGTTGTGTTTTAATCCTTCTTGAATTTGCCAAATACAAAAGCCTTTTGACGACTTTTTACCCCTGCATAGCAGGTGTCGTTCAAAAAGGCTGAGTAGTTGGTGATGGAAATATGATCCCCGGCGTTTACGTTCATTGTTTGGGGAATGTAAATCCGCTGGGGATCAAACTCCTTTAGCATTAGCGAATCGGCTTCATCTGAATTGGAAACTTTGTAGTCTTTTACTGAAATAACTTTCATTCGATTGATTGTATTTTTGGAAGACTCGGTGTTGGTAATTCCAATGATGGGGAGGCCGATTTTTTTTCCGTTGATATCTTGTAATGTTGCGTTGTTATCGACTGTACTTATAATTCCGTCAATAGAAATGGAATGTGGAACGTTAAAAATAGAGTTGTTCTTTAAATTGAAAAACAAGTCGTTAAAAGTTTTTTCGTTGATTTCGACAAATCCAGAATGGCTTATGTCGTAACAGATGATTGTATCTACGGGTTTGAGTTCTTGTTGTGAAAATGCAGAGATTCCAAAGATTAGCACGCAACAGAGTGTGTTTGCAAAGTATTTCATTTTTTAACCTTGGTAGATGTATTCTTTTTTAAAATAGCAAACTTTGCGCAAAAAGTCGAAAAAGTTTATTTTTTACATGTTTGCAATATTTTTGCTCGTTATAGGTTTTCTAAATTGACAACATGATATCTAGTATTTTGAACAATTTGTTGATGTTTGTCTTGGGGCTGTTGGCCCTGAGCTTCCTTGTGACCATCCATGAACTGGGGCATTTTATTGTCGCCAAGTGGAACAAGGTCAGGGTGAATACCTTCTCGGTGGGATTTGGCAAAAAGCTTTTCCGCTTCAAAAAAGGCGAAACCGAATACTGCATCTCGGCAATTCCCTTTGGTGGTTATGTGGCGATGGCGGGTGAAAATCCCGATAGCATTGAAGGGCAACAACCCTCGCAAGATGATTTCTTGGGGAAGTCCGTGGGGGCGCGCGCCGCAATTGCATTTGCTGGCCCCTTCGTCAATATCGTCTTTGCTTTTATCCTCTTGATTTTCCTCTACATGGTCGGCGTTCAGGAACCCGACAACAAGAGCCTCATCATTGGCTTTGTAGCAAAAAATTCTTCTGCTGAAATGGCGGGCATCCGGCCGGGTGATACGATTACTGCAATCAATGGCAAGGAAACGCAAGGGTGGGATGATTTTCGCGAACAAATTGGCGTGAGCCTCGGTGCCGATGTCATGCTCGAAGTGCATCGCGGTGGTGAACCGCTTGCCATCAAGGTCGTTCCGCAAGAACTCGTAATCCCCGCTATGGACTCGATATCCGATCCCATCAAGATGGGCATTGGCGATATCGGCATTTATCCGCGCAATCGCGTTATCGTGCGCCTGCCACCCAAGGAAGGCTCTGCTGCTCAAAAGGCGGGCATCATGCGCGGCGATACTATTTTCGAAATCAATGGCGAACACATTTCGCGTTACGAAGACGTTGTCCGCTTGATCGATGGCTCCAAAGGAGCCGAAGTCAGCGTGACGCTCATGCGCAGTGGCGAAAAGGTTAACGTGAAAATGACTCCAGCCTACAGCGAAGAATTCAAACGCTACATCGTCGGAATCCAGATGGGGTATGTGATGTTCAGCGAAACGCATCTTGTGCGCCGCGGCCCGATTGAAGCTTTCGAAAAAACTTGCGCCACAAGCTGGAAAATGACCACGAGCATATTCCGTTACTTCAAGCGTTTGTTCCAAGGACAAGTTAAAGTCGATGCTTTCTCTGGCCCGGTATCCATTGTCGCCGTGATGGGTAACGTATGGATGAGCGGCTTTCAGGATTTCTTGATGCTCCTTGCGCTCATCAGCATTAACTTGGGCGTAATGAACCTGCTCCCGCTTGCAATTACGGATGGCGGCCTGCTGATGTTCCTCGGAATTGAAAAAATACGCGGGAAACCGTTGAGCCTTAAAACTCAATCTATTATTCAAAATGTCGCCGCCGCTTTCTTCATCAGCTTCTTCGTGTTCATCACGATACTGGACTTCGGCAAAATTTCGCTCTTCTTGAAATAAAAATTGGCGGCCTTGAGCCGCCTTCTTTTATCTCTCGTGCATGTACGCGTATGCGAAATTCATCGGTGGCGTACTTATGGAAATATATTCGAAAATTTCGGAACCCAGATTCTTGAGACCGTGAATTTCCTTTTCCGAAAAACGGACGACATCGCCAGCCTCAAACGGCACTTCCTTGTCGTCAGCCAACAAGAGAACGCCATGCCCGTTGATGGCGACCCAGACCTGTTCCGATGTATAGTGCTTGTGACGCGGCTGCTCCGCTCCCGGCATTACAGAAACCTTCGTGACCGAAACCTTTCCTGACCTGCTATTGTCGGGTGTAAGCAACTGTGCTGATTCCACACCGGGATTGCACAAAACTCTAATATCGTAATTTTTGATTAGTTCCATTTTTTAGCGTTATACGTCCACAAACTTGTGATTGACAATGGGCTCGCCGCGTTCGCATTTTGCGCCGCAACGTGTGCAAAAGATAGTTCTTTATTGAACCTATCGAGCATGACGTGCCTGCAATTCTTGCGATTTCGGAGAGTTTTTTGGCAGAAGAGGGGGAGGAGTGGACCGCAAAAAAAAGTAAAACTGAAGCAATGATGGCCTTTTTTCATAAAATTTGAATGGAATTTATACGAAAAAGTGGTGATTTTTAGCACTTTTATGGTCAAAAAATGAATTTTTGTAATAAAAATGTATTCTTTTGAAAAAATTATGCTATATTTTCTTACGTGAACGTATCAGAGGGGAGCTTTGATTAGTTTGCATATTTGCAAGCACAATTCAGCTTTTAAATGAAATAAACGTCACGAGACAAGGAACCGTAAATACGGTTTTGGTGTATTTGGAGTTTATTCAAGAAGTCTCTCATTCCAACTCGTAAATTATTGTCGCCCTCAATTTGAGGGCGACTTCCCGTTTATGGAGGTTGCATGCTTGCTTGTAGTAACAAAAAAAGACCAATCTTGCAGTTGATCTTTTTTATACCCTGTGATGTGGTTTGCGGTTAAAAAAAGACCCATCTTTCGATGAGTCTTTTTATACCCTGTTTGCGGTTGGCTTGTGGGTATAAAAAAAGAACCCAACTAACGTGGAGTTCTTTTATACCTTAAAAAGGTTGAAAAAAAGCCCAACCTAACGGTTGAGCTTTTTATACCTTGTGATGCGGTTAAAAAAAAGACTCATCTTTCGATGAGCCTTTTTATACCCCCAAGCGGTTTCGAACCGCTGTTGCGGGAATGAAAATCCCGAGTCCTGGGCCACTAGACGATAGGGGCGTTTTGTGTGGAGACAAATATAGAATTTTATAGAATAATGTCAAGGGGGGATTACGAAATTTTTTTGAGGCTCTTATTTTTTTAATCTAAGGTTATTCTTTTCTGCAATTTCGATAATTTTCTTTTGTAATTCCAAGTAGTCTTTTTCGCTCGTCATGGAGTGAAATTCTGATTTTAACTTTCGGTATTCTTTTTCCTCGATGGCTGGGGATATAATTTCAATGTTTGATAAGGTTTTGGCTGTTGTTTCGGTTATGAATGTGGTTTTTAAAATGCTGAAAACGCTGGATGTGAGTCCAATAAATACGCTTGTCCAAAAAATAAATGGCCATCTTTTTTTTAGCTTGGGTGGTTTTTGTAGGTTTACATAAAGTTTAATTAGATATGCAAATACTATTATAAGAACAATTGAGAGAAAATTATCTATTTGAAGTGATGGACTTTTATAAAAACCGTTGGAGACGCTTTGGTAAACAGAGTCAGTAAAATTTGATGATATGAGTTTGGAAAAATAAAATGCTTTTTTTGATAACCATGAAATGAATGGTGAAATAACGCTTTCCCATAGGCCACTTCCGAGTGCTCCTAAAATTATGACTCCGAATATGCTCAATAGTCGTTTAAAGTAAAATTGCGTTGTTTTTGGTGTATTTGTATCTTCTGTTGGTGTGTTGTTTTCCATAAGAAACTCTCTTTTAAATAAGAGGTTGAAATTTATTTGGATTTGTAATGAGACAATGCTGAAAAAATAGGTGTTATTTAGATAAATTAATTTATTGTGTCAAGGGGGAGGTTCGATTTTTTGTCGAGAGAATAGAGCGTCGGCCAAGGATGGGGAGGGTGCAGGGAGGGGCCCGTGCGGCCTTCGCAACTCCGAGCTGGGGCCCCGCCCGCAAGAAAAACAAAAAAAGAGCCCAACTTACGTTGAGCTCTTTTTATACCCCCAAGCGGTTTCGAACCGCTGTTGCGGGAATGAAAATCCCGAGTCCTGGGCCACTAGACGATAGGGGCGTTTTAGTGTGCGCCAAATATAGATGTTTCTAGAAAAATGTCAAGGGTTTTTGCTTGATTTTTTTATTTTTCCCTCGTGATTTTGAAAAAAAGGTTAAAAAAGATACTTTGGCGCGGCATTTTCCGCTTTTTGCCGGTGGCGCTTTTGGCGAGTGCTGCGGATGCCGCTTTGCTTTGGGGTATCCGTTCGTTCATGGAGATCCTTCAGGGCGAGGCCGTTTTTTCGCTTGTGCAATGGCTGGGGTTGATGGTTATCCTTTCGGTGCTCCGCTTTGCGTTTTTCGTCTGGAAAATGAACGTTTCTGAAAAGTGGCTTTTCGGCGTGGGCGCTTACGTGATGGCGTGGTTCTTGCATACGTTGCGGGCTCTTTCTCCGCGCGTTTTCCACACGCCGGAGGGTGAGGCTAAAGTCGAGGCCGCGTATGAATCGACGCTTGTTTTGCAAACGAATGGTGGCGTGTTTTTCCAAGCGGTTCAGGCCGTTCTCCAGTTACTCGTGTTTTTGCCTGTTCTCTTCTATATATCATGGCCCTTAACGTTGTTCCTTTTTGTCGTTGTTGTTCCGCTGGTGAGCTGGATGCAGCGCTGCTTGCATAAGATGGGGCCTGCCGAAGAAAGTATTTTGAATGAACGTTCCGCTTTTCGCAGTTCGCTTTATCTTGCGCGTAAAATTTTCCGCCGTTGGAGTTCCCGCTTTGAACGTAAGGAAGTTTCAGATGATTTAATGGCTCAGGTGCGTGACCTTAGAGACGATGGTCTTGATGTGTCGCTCCGCAAAGGTGTGCTTTCGTTGGTGGCGGAATCGGTGTCGGTCTTGGCGATGGTTTTTGTGCTTGCGTTCTGTGCTCTTTTGATTTCGAAAGGCTGGATGGATGGAACCGGGCTTGTGCTGTTTTGTTCGGCGGTTCTTCTTTGTTACAAACCTGTAAAAGAATGTGCCCGCGTGATGCCGCAGGCGCGTTCGGCGATGAGTGCGCTTAGCGTTTTGGAAAAATTCGAAGCGCTTCCTTCGAAAAAAACGGATTCGGGTTCGGTGGAACATGTTTGCGTTCCGGCTGCGGAAAGCTTGGAAATTGTGCATGGCGATTTCTCGTACGAAGGTGCCTTTGAAACGCTTTTCAGCAATTTTTCGCTCTGCTGGAATATGAAAAAGCCGGTGCTTGTCCGCGGTCGGAATGGCGTAGGCAAATCGACGCTGTTGCGTTTGCTGGCTGGACTTGAAGATTGGGATCATGGTAAAATTATCTGTAGTTTGCCGTTCAAAAACAGCGTATTTTTTGTGGCGCAGGATTTAGAATTGCCTCCGCTTCACTTGTTGAAAAAGCTTCTTGCACAGACGAATTCTGCTGCTGTTGTTGAATTTGCGCGAGCTGCTCGTGCAGATAAAATTATGACCAAAGAGGGAATGTCGGGCGGGGAACGCGCGCGTGTTGCGTTGGCGTGGGCGCTCGCTTCTGATAGCTCGATGGTTTTGCTTGATGAACCTTTTGCATCTGTTGCTCTTGTCGATCGAGAACCGCTGTTGACGGCGTTCCTGGATACGGCCGAGCTTTTGCATAAATGGGTTGTTCTCGTGAGTCACGATGTTTTATCTCGTGAATTGGAACAACGTTTTGATGTTGTGGAGATGGATCATGTTTAGTGCGAAAAGTAATGTTTCTACTTTATTGTATCGTTTTCGAGGGAATATTTTGGGGGTTATAGCCATTGCGCTTGCGCTTGCTCCGCCCAGTTTGTTGCCTGATGAATTGTATATAAATAATTGTATCGCAGGTATGTTAATTGCGCTCTTGCTTTACATCGTTAGTGCGTTTTTGCGTGTGCAAACGCGGCGATATATTGGCGAACATACTCGTGGAAAAGTTCATGCGGCAGATTCTTTGGTGACTAGCGGCCCTTACGCTCACGTGCGTCATCCGCTATATATATCTAATACCGGCTTTGCACTTGGAATTGCGTTTTTCCATTTGGGTGTTTCGTTTTGGGTTGTCCCGTTTATGTTTGTCGTGATTGTGTTTGAAGTGGCGCTTTCGCAAATCGAAGATATGTTTTTGGAACAGAAATTTGGCGATGATTGGCGCGCTTGGGCTTCGAAAACTCCGGCGATTTTTCCGCGTTTGGGTGATGCAAAACACGTTCTTCCGCAAAGAACCTTTTGGCAAGCTTTTTTTGCAGATTCTTCTACGTGGTTGTGGCTATTGTTTTGTAATTTATTATTGGTATTGAGAAAGGTGGCTTATTTCTATGTTTAAGGTCTTGGACATTGCGCGTGAAGCTTTAGGTTCTGTAGCCAAAGTTGCAGCCAAGGTTCCTGTTATAGAAAATAAGTACCATGTGAAAAATCGCTTGCGTGGCCCGTGGCCTAAGGGTCCGTTCCTTTGGATGCATGGTGCAAGTCTTGGCGAGTGCAAGATGCTTTTGAATGTGGCGAAGTTCCTCAAGGAAGATTTGCCGAATTGCCCGCGTCTTTTGGTGACAACGCAAAAAGTCGAAGTGCTCTCGTATATCAAGGATTCCGGAGTCGATGTAGCTGCGTGTATTGCGCCTGCCGATACGCCTGCGACGATGAAAGGTTTTATTTCGGCGGTGAGGCCGCTCGGGCTTGTTCTTGCTGAAAATGAACTTTGGCCGGGGTATCTTTCTTCGATGTTGCGGATTTCAATGCGTCCATCCGTGGCTGTTATTTCGGGACGTTTCCATAGGGCGATTCCTGGAATGGATTATTCGGCGATTGGTTTTGCGAGTATGCAGACTGGGTCGGATCTTTCTCGATTTTTTAGCGTCTCTGCGCGGTCGAACAATTCCCGGATGATGATTGGCGGCGACTGGAAGCTTTTGCCGTGGGTGCGCTCGGGCGAGGCAATTGTAGCTCCAGAAAACCCGACTGTCGATACTTCGTTTATCTCGATGCACATTCAGGAATGGCCGAGCCTTGGTCGCATGGTTGATTCTTCGGTCAAGCGCGATGAAGCTGTGGTGCTTGTGCCGCGTCGTCTCTCGGAAGTGGCTGGTTTCCGCAAAGTGCTGCGTGAACAGAATGTTGCAGTGGTCGATTGGCCTAAAGTGCAGAAAGGCGCTGTTTCTATTGTTTCGCAGTTTGGCGTGACGAAGGATGTTTTTGCGATTTCGAAATCGGCGGTTGTGGGGGGTTCGTTTGCTCGTGGCCTTGGCGTCCATGATTTTTGGGAACCTCTCCAGCGGGGTGTTGCGACTTGTGTTGGACCGTTTGCCGAAGGGCAAAAGGAAACGGTAACGACACTTGTTCGTGAAGGTGTTATCGCTCAGTTGCAATCGGTGGATGATTTTTCTCAGCGGAGCAGGCCCGATGTTCGCTTGGTGCAGACATTCCTGGCTCATGAAAGTGCTAAGATTAGCGATTCGTACCAGCAATTGATTGAATTTTTGAAAAATTTGTTAAAGTAAATTAGGTGAATTATGAAAAAACTCATTTTGGCTACACCTCGTGGATTCTGTGCCGGCGTTGATCGCGCTATTCATGTTGTCGAAAAAGCTGTCGAAAAATTCGGTACGCCGATATATGTCCGTCATGAAATTGTGCATAATAAGTTTGTGGTGGAAACGCTTAAGAGCAAGGGCGTTGTTTTTGTCGATGAACTGAACCAGGTGCCGGAAGGTTCCGTTGTGATTTTCTCGGCTCATGGTGTCGCTGAAAGCATTTATGAAGAAGCTGAGTCTCGTCATTTGAAGGTTCTTGATGCGAGTTGCCCGCTGGTGCTCAAGGTTCACTTTAGTGCAAAAAGACATTTCAATGCTGGTCGCCATATCATTTTGATTGGGCATGCGGGGCATGCCGAGGTGATTGGAACGCTTGGACAGCTCCCGGAAGGTGCGATTACGCTCATTCGTAACGAGGCCGATGCTGAAATGGTGCAAGTTCCAGAAGATAAGGAGCTTGCCTATATCACGCAGACGACGCTTTCTGTAGCCGAAACGCGCAAGATTATTGATGCGCTTAAAAAGCGCTTTCCGCATATTATTGGTCCTGAAGCGGGCGACCTTTGCTATGCGACGGGGAACCGTCAGGCGGCAGTTCTTGAACTTTGTTCCAAAGTCGATATGCTCTTGGTCGTCGGTGCGAAGAATTCGTCAAATTCGTCGCGTTTGATGGAGTTGGGGCTTGAACAGGGACTTCCGAGCCACCTCATTGCCGATGTGAACGATCTTGACATGTCTTGGTTTAATGGTGTCGAAACGGTCGGACTTTCGAGCGGAGCGAGCGCACCTGAAGTGCTGGTTCAGGGCGTTGTCGACTTCTTGAAGGCTAAAGTTAAGGGCCTTCAGGTCGAAAATCTTGTAAAATTAGTGGAAAATACCAAGTTTAACTTGCCAAAGACATTGCAAGATTAAACTTTAGCCTTGACAATTTTGAAATTTTTAGCTAAAATTGCTGCCTGTAAAAACAACGGAGTTTAATATGAGCCGCATTTGTGAAGTCACCGGCAAGGCCGGTCTCGTGGGTAACATGGTTTCCCACTCTAATCGTAAGAAGTTGATCAAGCAGCTTCCGAACCTCCAGAAGAAGCGCTTCTACATTCCTGAAGAAGACCGCTGGGTGACCCTCCGCGTTAGCGCCGCTGGTCTCCGCACCATCAGCAAGCTTGGCATCCAGGCTGTTGCTCAGGAACTCGGAATCTAATTTTTTAGATTAAAGGTTTAACAAAAGCCGCTATGCAACGCATAGCGGTGTTTTGTGTATTCTGGGAAAGGTGAATGCGCGGCCAAAATGCGGCGTTGGGGCGCATTTCTCACTACAAAAAAGACCCTCGATTGCTCGAGGGTGACGATTATGCTTTGTCACTTTTTCTCGTTATCTTCGCAGAGACGAGTTTTTTTAGATCTTTCGACTTCGGTGCATGCACCTTCGCTCAGAATGACGTTTCCGCGTCACATCCTACTGTCTACTTCCTACTTCCTAATGAACTGCGGGACGCCTTTGTACTTGGCCATGGATTGCATGATGCTCCCCATTTCCCATTCCTTCTCTTTGAGACGGCGGCGGAGGAGGGCGACGAACACTTCCATGAGCATTTCGCAGTCGTACACGGAGCGGTGCATCTTTTCTTCGTCGATGGTCATCGAGATTTCACCGCGTTTCATGAACATGTTGGCCATGAAGCCGAGCTTGTGGTTCGCGAGTTCCGGCATGATGGTTTTGGAAATGGCGAGGCTGTCGATAACGGGGTTGCCCGGTGTGAACTGCGGGTTCTGTTCGTAGGCGGTGCGCAAGAAGCTCGCATCGAAGTTTGCGTTGTGGGCGAGCAAAATGGAGCCCGGGCCGCAGAATGCGGTGAACTGCTTGAGGGCTTCGCCGACTGGCGGTGCGTTTTCGACCATCTTGTCGGTAATGTGGTTCACGTTGGTGGCTTCGGCGGGAATGAGCATGTTGGGCTTTACGAGCGTGTCAAATTCCGAGATAAGTTTCGGCACGACGCGTCCGTTTTTCACCTCTACAGTGAACTTTACGGCGCCAATTTCAATGATTTCGTCTTTGCGGTTAACAAGACCAGTCGTTTCTAAGTCGAATGCGACGAATTTTGGAGGTAATGCGATCACGGCTGTGTTTCCTTATTTTGAATAATTTTCGGGCAAAAGATACTTAATTTCGATGTCAATAGCTGTCAAAGGGAGAGGAATAATGAAATTATCCCATCCGTTTAAGCGAAAATGCTTGCCATACTTGATGCAAAAAAGCCAAATGGGGCGGCCGCTTGCCTTAGAAAGCCAAAGTGAGCCCGGTTTTACCTGGAGAGCGGGGCCGTGCGGACCGTCGAGTGCCATGCCGACAAAGCGGCCTTCTTTGAGCGATTTGAGCAGGTGGCGCACGTTTGTTGCCCCGTGCGTGTCGGAACCGCGGGTGACTTCGTAATGGAGTTGCTTGGCGGCTTGGGCGAAAAATTCCCCGTCGCTTGATTCCGAGACGAGAATGTGTACGTTCTTGTCCTTGAAGGCTGCGCAACTTGCGAGCAGGTCCTTGTGCCACAGTCCGAGGATGCCCGGATGGAAATCCTCGGGCACGCGAAGGCGGATGCGGAGACTTCTCATCCAGAGGGCGCCGAGCGCGGCGAGTAATTTGGTCTTAATCGAGGACTGTTTCACGCGTAAAAAATAGGTAATGGAGGGGGTCTAGACAATAAAAATGAATTTTTTTTGACTTTTTTTACTTTGAACCCTTGTATAAGTTCAAATAAATACTTATATTGCGTCTGCAATTATGGCGACGTACCCAAGTTGGTAAGGGGCGAGTCTGCAAAACTCTTATTCGGCGGTTCGAGTCCGCCCGTTGCCTCTGAAAAGACCTTCTGTGAAAGCAGAAGGTCTTTTTGTTTGTTTTTGCGGCGCCGCATTGGCAATGCCGCGCACTCAATAAAAAATGCCCGCATGAAGCGAGCATGTCTTTTTATGAATTATCTTGCCCATACCTCAAAGCTATACGAAACTTAGAACTTTAGTTCTCTAGTTGAGTTATGCTCTTTGAGTAGAAGCGACCCCAGAGCGCGGACCGCGACCTCACTGCCATCTAAATTTTTGTTTTTCAGAACCGCAGCGAAGCCACAACTTCTTACTTCCTACCGTCTACTTCCTACTCCGCCGTAGGCGGCGGAAGCGGATTCTTGCGGGGGCGGCCACGGGGACGCTTGACCGGGATTTCGGCTGCGGCTTCCGGGTGCAGTGCTTTGTTCTTTGCCATCAGCGCTTCGCGGATCTTTTTCGCGCGTTCTTCGATGCGCTGGCGGGCGAGGTCGGCCGCCGATACGATCACGGTCTTTGGCTTGTCGCCGGGCTTTACCCCGAACGAGCCCTTGAGGACGCGGCCAGAAGGCGGCTTAGGCGGTTCCGAAAGGACGCTCTTGAGCACGCGTTTTGGGGTTCCTTCGGGCGCTGCTTGTGCAATAATCTTCTTGACTTCGGCGTCTTCGGCCTTTGGTGCGCTTGCGTTTGTGGCGATTTTCTTCAAGATGCTGTTGATTTCGGCGTCTTTTTCGGCTTCGCGCGATTCGGCTGTTTCCGGTTTGTTGTACTTGGCTACGAGCGAATTGAACTTGGCGTTTTCGTTTTTTTCCTTGAGCGCCATACGCTCACGCTTGGACGGACGCCTTGCTCCGTTGTGCCTTTTGCCAACAAACTTTTTCTCTTTGCTTTCCGAGTTTCGGATAATTTCTTCGTCGGAAAGACCACGCAATTCGGGCGGAACTTCAGTGATTTGAAGAGCCTCTTTTTTAGTGGAATCAGTCATGATTTATGGGTCTTTTAACTGTTTTTTGGCTTTGTCAAGTTTTTTTTGCATTTTTTTTGCAAAAAATCTGAGAAAAATTTAAAAAAAATTGAAAAAAATGCTTGTCAAGGTCTAGAAAAAAAATTCTTTATGGACTATTTTTGGTGTACATGCTTCGGTTTACACAAGAAATATCTCTCGCTTTGCGCTCTATCGCTAATGAAGAAGAGTCGCATGAAATGTCTAAGAAGGCTAGGGAGCAATTTGAATTTCTCGGAATCAGATTGGTTCCCCGCCGTGAAGTCACGTACCCAATTTTCGACAAGTACCCGCCAAAGGACGGGGATGAACTTGTTTCGAGAGTTGAGGATATGTGGGCACAGCCGTATAGGGAATTCCAGTACGCGGCCTGTGACTACTTGTTCCGTCATCGTGTGCTTCTCGGTGGCCAGCACCTTAATTTTTTGAAAAAGCTCATTAAGACCAGAGCTTGGCGCGACACGGTCGATACCCTCGCTTCTTGCGTGTTGGGGGATTTGGCGCTCCGCTTGCCGGCTTTGCGTACAAAGATTGCGTCATGGATTCGCGATCCGAACATCTGGGTTCGTCGTAGTGCAATTATCTTCCAAGTGCAGTACAAGGACCGCACGGACTGGCCGCTCTTGCGTCAGTTCTGCCTCACTTGCGCCAAGGACGATGATTACTACATCCGCAATGGCATTGGTCGTGCACTTTCGGAATACGCACGAATTAATCCGACGGAAGTACGCCGCTTTGTTCAAGACAACGCGTTTGCCGAACAAACTGCTCAGGAAATCCTGCGTTTAATCTAGTTTTGGTTCTATATCAGCAACTTTTAAAGACTCTCGAAAGGGAGTCTTTTTTTTGTCATCCTCCGAAGGAGGATCCGTAAAGGCTATTTCTTTTCGGCTTTTTTCGCCTTTTCCTTTAGCGGAAAGGCGAACTTGCCTTGAAGAACGCAACCTTTGGCACCGGGGTCGCATTCCTGTTTGCGTTTTTCGCAAAACGTTTCGTTGAGGTATTTACATTCCCAGCTCATAAGCACTCCTTCTTAAAGTGGCTTGTCGCGCTCCATTTGATGTGGCATCTCTTTTAATTTAATCAAAAAGTAGGGGAATATCTTAATTTTTTTCATCGCTATCCTCGCGAATGCGAGGATTCATAGCATTTGCCGCGGTATCTGTTTGTGGACGCTGCGACACTCGTTTGGGAGGAATGTTGGGCCATCTTGAGGTGGTTTGCGATTCTCGCCTTAATCAAAGTTGCGCTCCTGCGTAGCGCGTTTTGTGGCGGCTCGGTCATGGCAAATTGAGCAAGCTCATCTGCCGCGACGCTCGCCTTAATCAAAATGGCGCTCCTACGTAGCGCGTTTTGGTCGGCTCGATCATGAAAACAAGCAAGCTTGTTTTCGCGATTCTCGCCTTAATCAAAATTTAGACTTCTGCGATATGGTGTAAATCCGGCGTTTTTGATGAATGCTTCGGCTTGCTCGATGGTCGTGAGGCCGTGATTCTTAAGCACGTTCTCTTCGATGACTATGCTGTTGATATCGTCGGCGCCGGCGTGCAACCCGAGTTCGCCGAGCGAAAGTCCCATGCCGAGGAGCGACACTTCGATGTGCGGGATGTTGTCGAGGTACAGGCGGCTGAGCGCAAGTAGCTTGAGGTATTCGTCGCCGCGCACATGGCGAATGGGGAATTTGTCGGTTTGCGGTTGAAACGTCCAGACGACAAAGCTCTTGAAGCCGCCTGCGATATCTTGCGTTTTTCGAACGTATTCCAAATGCTCAATGACTTCTTCAGCGGTTTCGGCGCTGCCAATGACGATGTTTGCGCTGCCGGGGAGGCCCTTCTTGTGGCAGGCGGCAAGCGTATCGCACCACTGCTGCGCGGGGAGCTTCTTTGGACTCAAAATTTGACGCATGCGATCGGAGAGAATTTCGGCGCCTGCGCCCGGGACAGAGCTGAGGCCAGCTTCTTTCAAAATGTCGAGCAGATCATCGAGCGCCATGCTGTTGAATTCGGCTATGCGTACAAGTTCTACCGGCGAAAAACCGCGCACCTTGACGCCCAATTCCTGAGTGAGCATTTTCAGAACATCGGTGTAATAGCTAAGAGGAATTTCCTTGTTGACGCCACCTTGCAGAAAAATTTGGTCGGCGCCTTTGGCTTTTGCCTCACACGTTTTTTGGCGGATTTCGTCTAAACTCAAAACGTATGCTTCGGGGCTGTGGACGCTGCGGCAAAAACTGCAAAAACTACAAGTCACTTCGCAGACGTTCGTGTAGTTCACGATGCGGAATGCGGTGTAACCCACGCGGTTCCCGGGAAGTTTAGCATGACGCACTGAGTCTGCCGCCTCGACGACTTCTGTCCACGGCACGTTTCTCAAAATTTCGAGACCTTCCGCTGGTGTCAATCGTTCTTGAGCAATAGCTTTTTTTAGCAAAGAATTCATTGGTTAAATAATAGAAAAGGTTTTAGGTTACAGGTGTCAGGTATTAGGAAAAAAACATGCACTTTGTGCATCTGTATAAGGCTGTTTCGCCACGAATAATAATCTAACTCCTAACCCCTAAAACCTAATACCTAATGCCCCATTGACTAATTATCCATGATACCGTGTTCGCGCCTTGTGACTTGGCGCACGGATGAAGATATATTACAAGTAGGTTTAGTTAGGTAGAACACTGATGTGTTCATGCTTGGTTTTGCATAGCCACGCTGTTGTGTGGCGTATCTCCTTGCGTGTTTCAAATCAGTTTGGAGGACTTATCCCATCGGGAAAAGAGTTAGGAATGATACAAAAGGAGAACAGGGTATGAAACACCTCGGTTTAAAATGTGCTGCTATGGCTATCGCTATGGTGGCTTCGGCTCAAGCTTTTACTCTTACGGGTAAAGTAAGTGATGAAAGCGGCAAGGCTATTGATAAAGCCTCTGTTGAACTTTTAAAAAACGCTCTCAAGACAACGACTGATTCCAAAGGCGAATTCAAAATCGTCAAGGAAGATTCTACAATCGGTATTCGCACTGTCCGTCCGAGGCTCGGTTACGTGAGCGTGATGAATGGAGTTTTGTCGTATTCGCAGAGCACAAATGAACCTGTCCGCGTGCAGATCTTTGATGCCGTGGGTACTCGTGTCTTGAACGAAACTGTTTACGGCTCGGGCACTTTAGATATGCAGTCTGTCGTGCGTTCGCAGGGGGCGTATTTTGCCCGCGTGAGCGTTGGCAGTGCACAGAGCAACTTCCGTTTCACATCTAATGGTAATTACAAAGCCTCATTCGGTGAAGCTGTTGCTCGTGGTCTTGCGAAAGAAGGCGAAGGCGACGAACTTCGCGTGATTGCTACGGATTATGATACGTTGACAGTTGCTCTTTCTAATTTGGATACAAACGTTACGCTCAAGCTCAAAAAAACGGTCAAGCAGCCGGAATACGCTTACGGTTGGGGCCTCAAGAACGATCCGGTTCCTACACGCGGTTGCGGCAAGGATACCAAGCTTGATTACAAGTATCGTGGCGATAAGCCTTACATTGAATTCAAGTGGAGCAAGGGCACTCGTACCGTGCGTATTGATATCCCGAAGAGCTATGACAAGAATAAACCGTACAAACTCATTTTCGGTATGCAGTGCATGGGAGGCTGGGCCGGTGGCGTGCAAGACGAAGGCTACTATGGCTTGAAACCGCTTGACAAGAACGAAACTGCAATCTTCGTTGCTCCGGAAGGTAACGGAAACCAAGCTCCGTGGGACCAAAACGACTACATTCTCTTTGATGAACTTTTGGCCATGCTCGAAGACAGCTTCTGCATTGACTCTTCCCGCGTGTTCTCGACGGGCTTTAGCTATGGCTCCATGTTCAGTAACGGACTTTCTTGGAACCATCAGGATGTGCTCCGCGCTGTTGCCGTGTACGAAACTGCCGAACGCAACATTTGGCTTCCGCAGCGTAAGCAGATGGGCATTGGCTGGATGGGCGTGCTTGGCCTCGATGATAACCTCTGCACTCCGGAAATGGGACGCAATGCCCGCGACATTATCTTGACGCTCAACTCCGAAGGCGGTAAGGCAAAGAATGAGCGCGCCGAAGAAGCTCAGCGCAATGCCGCTCACAAGTGCTATGACTACACGACTGTCGAAGAACGTTTCCCAGTTCGTTGGTGCACTCAGTCCGGTGGCCACATCTGGGACCACAAGGACCCGGGCCAGCAAAAATCTTGGGTGCCTGAAACCACTTGGGATTTCTTCAGCAAGTTCTAAAAAATTCCTCCTCACTAAGCTCCCGGTATAACAGCCGGGAGTTTTTTTTTGTTGAATTGTCCCTCAAAAAAAGCCGCGAAAAAGCAAAAAATTGAAAAAACGGCGTTTTTTACGTAAAATTTTGGCTTTTGGGGCACTTTTTTACGTAAAATTTTAACGTTGTCTGTATTTATTTGGCTGGTTTCATAATTTTTGCGCTGTATAACGCCCGAAAAATGACGTTAAAATGCTTTTTGAGTGGAAAAATGGGGGCGAAAAATGAAAAATGGTCATTGAAATTCAAGAATTTACTTACTTTGTACGAAAAATTACGTAAGATTTGGGCTGAAATTAACGTTTCTTACGTAAAAAAAGAGCAAAAAATCATTTTTTCGAAAATGTAAGGCTGTTTTTCTTTTGTTTGAATTGTAATTTGGGGAATATGAAAAAAATTTTGAAAATGCTGCTGGTCGTTGCCGCACCGCTTTTGCTTGTGGCTGCGTTTTACGGGTATCATTTTTATTGTGCAAAATCGTTAGAAAAAATGAGATATTCGGATGCGGATGTCTCTGCAGTCGATGCGGAACGTGCCGTAAGTATACTTATCTATTCAATGGGTTTGGATAAGGGCATAAAATGCGAACCTACAGGATTAATTGAAGAAAATGTGAATGATTATTTGGAAGCAGGGATGACTGCAGATGTATATGAGTTGGACACTATTATGGATCGCCGTATCGAAAAGGAACATGATGATTTAGGTAGAACGTCAATTGCTGTGTATAAGAAAAAACGTGATACTGGGTGCTTTGATAAAGTGAATTCTGTTATACTAAATGAAAATGCAGATTCCTTGTTTGGTGTGACTTGTAGTCTTTTTCCGGATAAAAATGTGCGACAGAAATTTTATGTTGGAAAGCGTCGTAATGGTATTGTGACAGAATGTGAAATTTATTATCGATATGAGCCTAGTTTTAGTATGCCATTGAATTTGAACAGTGTGCAGCGGATGGAACTAGATTCTGTTTCTGGAAGAATAACCAAGTTTATTTCAAAAAAAGGAGAACGTATCCCTTATAAAATAAGGAAACTTTACGACTGGTTCTATTACGATTCGTTCATGTATGATGATTTGCTTCTAGACGCTAAGATGATTTTTGATAGCTTGGGGCGCCTTGTAAAATCAAATATGAAAGGAAAAGTTTTTCGTTATGAGCATTTGACGAATGATACCGCAAATCATAATGTGAAAATTTATAGTGAGTCTGGGAAAAATATCGGTTTTTACAAGAGGTCCTTTGATTACAATGGAAACCTGCAGACTGTACGGTATGGAACAAATTTTTATGAAGTGAATGAAAAGCGCTATTATGAAAATGGCAAGTTAATCAAAGAAACATCGAACGAAAATCGTTTTTATTTTAGCTTGCGTTCTCGGGTGAGACTTTTTGATTCTATGGAAAATGAAATTTTGGATTCCTCTTTTTATGAGCATACTTTTTTGCCGGGAACAAGATTTGGGGCTCGCTCGTATGTGGTCAAACGTGAATATGAAAATGGAAAATTAAAAAAGGACGAACGCTACGAGGAAATGTTTAGAAGGCCGTTGTCTTTTATATTTTCTTCAATGAAATCAAAGCAAATCAAAGAAGTCAAAAATTTGAGATTTGAGTATGATCAAATGGGAACGTTGATGTCTATGGTTGATGTTTTGCATGGGAAAAAAGTTCTCTTTTCGAAAGAAATGCAAGATAGTCTTCCGATGTGTTCTGATGATTTTTTTCGGTATTGGGGAATGAAAAAGTGCGAAAAAGGAATGGAAAATTCGATTCAAATGAAACCGTGGATGCCGAAATAAAATTCGCCGAACTGCAATCCTTTTTTCTACATTTGCGGCCATGGAATTCAAACGTTTTGAAGCTCTTATCGAGATGTTCCCGCAGGTGCAGATTTTCAGCACCGAAGGCGAGGACTTGGACCGAGTCATCACTCATTTCTTGAACCAACGTGAAAAAGTCTCCACGATGTCGGAGGCCTTGCAGCGCAAAATCCAGCACGCTCTTGCTCCGTTCTTCCAGCAGCGTTTTATCAGCTTGCACGATGCGGAAGCCCCGCTGGTGCGCAATCTGCTGTTGGATAAGAAGTTCTTTTTGCAGACGGACCGCTATATTGACGATATGGCGTGGCCGCTGACCGACCCGGAAAAGCTCGGCGAAGCTTTGAACATTGCTGACCTTGCCGAAGGGATTCTCGACCGCAAACTCTTGAGCCTTTCGAACGGTGAACTCCGCCGAGTGCTCCTCGCTCGCATGTGGATGGAAAAGCCGGAATGGGTTTACTTCAATGACTTGTTCGGCGGGCTTGATCCGGAGTACCGTGCACATTTGGCGGGCTCTGTGGCTGACCTTGCAAAACGTCCGGGCTTGAAAGTCGTGGTGCGCCTCGCTCGCGAAGATGAACTGCTCCCGGAAATACCGGCGTTTGTTTATGCGGACAAGACGTTCACGCAGTACGCGGGTGAACTCCCGAAAACCGCTGGAACCCCGAAGTTCAAGAAAGCCGAACTCAAGGATTATGAGATTGTTTCGCTCATACCTCAAAGCGAGCTTGCGAGCGACCCCATAGCCCATACCTCTTCAGAAATTCTCTTTGACCTGAAGCATGTGAATGTTCGCTTCGGCGATACGGATGTGCTCAAGGATTTGAACTGGACGGTTCGCAAGGGTGAACATTGGGCGGTGATGGGTGAGAATGGTGCAGGCAAGAGTACGCTTCTTGGCATGCTTACTGCTGACCATCCGCAGATTTACAACAACGACATTACGCTCCTCGGTGAACGCCCAGGGCATGGCCTCAACATTTGGGACCACAAGGCAAAACTCGGATTCTTTTCGCCGGAAATGGCACTCCAGTACCGTGAAGATTTGAGCCTTCTGGATGTGCTTTGCACGGGATTCACACCGAACCTCTGCCGTGCCGAAAACATTACGTGGGAAGAGAAGGCAAAAGCCCGCGAATGGCTGAACTACCTGGGTTTTGAAGATACCTCGATTTCAATCCGCAAGATTTCGCCCATTGATAAGCGCTTGGTGCTCATGGCGCGAGCCGCCATCCGCCCGCCGAAAGTGCTTTTGCTCGACGAACCGACGCAAGGCCTCAAGGGCGAGTATCGCGAAAAGTTGTTCCACCTGTTGCAACTGCTTTCGAAGGAAACAACGATCATCTTGGTCAGCCACTACGAAGAAGAATGGCCACCTTGCATGACGCACCTCCTTAGAATGCCGAAGTTCTCGCTGTAGTAATTTCACTTCTAACTTCCTACTTCCTACCGTCTACTATTTATGTCCTATCTATGCGTTGCTCTTGGCGGTGCTCTCGGTAGCGTGCTGCGCTACTTCCTTTCGGTTGTGATTCCGAAGTCATCGGGAATTGCGGCTGGTTTCCCGTGGCCGACGTTTGTGGTGAACGTTCTCGGTTGCCTTTGCATCGGGATTTTCTCGGGACTGTTCCTCAAGTGCGGATCGCTTTCGCCGAACCTCAAGCTGTTTTTGGTGACGGGCTTCTGCGGTGGCTTTACCACGTTCAGCACCTTCGCGAACGAGAACCTCGCACTGCTGCAATCTGGAAAAATCGGAATGTTCGCGGTCTACGCGCTTGCTAGCTTTGTGCTTGGTGTAGCGGCCTGCGCCGCCGGCCTTTACCTCATGGGTCTCAACCGTTAAATTTATTTGTTAAAATTTGTATACAAACGTGCACTCTTGTAACGTTGGATGTATTTTGTAGCATTGGTCCTATGCTGTTTATAGGAGACAAAATAACATTCTTAAAATAACGTTTCTTAAGGAGTGCGTAATGGCAAAGAAAGTCTTGCTTCTCTGTGGCGATTTTACCGAAGACTACGAAACCATGGTCCCGTTCCAGTCGATGTCTATGCTTGGCTATCAGGTGGATGCTGTGTGCCCCGATAAAAAGGCCGGCGAAACTGTGGCTACTGCAATTCACGATTTCTTGGGTGAACAGACTTATTCTGAATCCCGTGGTCATAACTTTGCCCTTACGGCGGATTTTGATGCGGTGAAGGTCAAGGATTACGAAGGTTTGTTCATTACGGGCGGTCGTGCTCCGGAATACATCCGTTTGAATCCGCAGGTCATCAAGATCGTGAAGGAATTTTTCAAGGCTAAAAAGCCTGTGGCGGCTATTTGCCATGGTCCGCAGGTGCTTGCTGCGGCTGGCGTGCTGAAAGGTTACAAGGCAACGGCTTATCCTGCTGTTGGCCCGGATATCACTCTTGCCGGTGGTAAGTATGTGGCTGTGAACGCCGACGAAGCCGTTGTGGACCGCAACTTGGTTACAGCTCCGGCATGGCCTGGCGACACTGCTATTGTTCGCGAATTCGTGAAACTCATGGGTGCAAAAATCAAGATTTAATTTTCGCGCGCTTTTGCATTTTTAAGGCGCTAAGAAATTGCTTTCTCCAAAAAGACAAGTACCATTGGTATCTGTCTTTTTTTTGTCATTCGGAATCCGAAAAATTCAGTCATAAAAAGTCTTGGATCTTTCGCGTTGCTCAGGATAACGGACTGCGATTTGTTAAATTAAAGCAAAAACATTTTTTATCCCATACCTCAAAGGTGTAGCCTCCTAACCACTGTTTACTAACCACTAACCACTTCTTACTTCCTACTGTCTACTTCCTACTTCTAACTAGCCTATGCAACTGAACGAACAAAATATTTTAAGTGCTTTGCGAGCGGTCCAAGATCCTGACTTGCACAAGAATATTGTAGAACTAAACTTTGTTCAAAACCTGAAAATTGAAGGCACTAAGGTTTCTTTTGATTTGCGCCTTACGACTCCAGCATGCCCGATTCGCGACCGTTTCAAGGACCAGTGCGTTGCTATTGTGAAAAGCCTTGGTGCAACCGAAGTCGAAGTGACGCTCACTTCTACGCAGGGCCGCGTGGGCGATGACAATTCCGCAGCTAAGGCTCCGCAGAATTCCCATATTGGCGAAGTGGCGCATGTGGTTGCTGTGGCGAGTGGCAAGGGCGGTGTTGGCAAATCAACCGTGACGGCGAACCTCGCCATGGCGCTCAGCCTTTCTGGAGCCCGCGTGGGTATTCTCGATGCAGACATTTACGGCCCTTCCATGGGCCTCATGTTCGGGATTGATAAAGCGCCTGAAGTTTTCGAAGACAATACGATTGCTCCGGTCGAAGCAAAGGGCGGCATCAGCATCGTCTCCATGTGCATGTTCGCGGATTCTGACAAGGCGACCATTTGGCGTGGACCGATGGTATCGCAGATGATCCAGCATTTTATCCATCATGTGCGCTGGGGCAAACTCGATTACCTTCTCGTGGATTTTCCTCCTGGAACAGGTGACATCCAGCTCACGCTTACGCAGAACTGCCCGATGGCTGGCGCTGTTGTTGTGACGACTCCGCAAGAGGTGGCTCTTGCCGACTGCCGCAAGGGGCTTGCCATGTTCGATAACGTTGGCGTGCCTGTAATCGGCGTTGTCGAGAACATGAGCTATTTCATTTGCGATGAGTGCGGAAAGCACCACAACATTTTCCCTGCCGGTGGTGGTCAGAAAATTGCTGAAAAGTGGGGCGTGCCGCTCATTGGCAAGGTCCCGCTAGAACCTGCCGTTGCGGGTTGCGGCGATGAAGGTACTCCTGCTGTGCTCCGTTATCCGAACTCCGAATCGGCGAAGGTCTTTATGGATACAGCAGAAACGGTGGTCCGTACGCTTGCCGTTTTTGAATCCGAGGGCGATGGAGTTCTCAAAAACTTCAATTACGATTTCGAACAGCTACCCGTGGAGGAAGTATGATCCAGCCAAAGAAAGTTTTCAGAACAAAAGACGGTAAACTTGGCTTTGAATGGAATGATGGAACTCGCACCGCATGCAGTGTCCGCAAACTCCGCTTAGCTTGTCCGTGTGCGCTCTGTGTCGATGAACATACTGGTGAAAAACTCTTGGACGATTCGACCGTTCCCTTGGATGTAAAGCTTGAACATATCCAGTCGATTGGTCGCTATGCAGTAGGTCTTTCTTTTAGCGATGGGCATCGTTCGGGAATTTACCCATACGATAAACTCAAGGAATTGACGGAAACTGCATAAAAAACCATATTTTAAACTGTCAATGGCGGTCTGTCCAAGACAAAAGGTGTTGTTTTTATGAGTGATTTTAACGAAGCTCTTTATTTTCGTGACTTGAATAGGTATCCTACGCTGACTCCGCAGGAGGAATCGGCGCTGTTGAAAATCATCAAGAACGGTGAAACCGAAGAAATTCGAAAGTCTGCCTTGCAGCGCCTTATCCGCGGTAACTTGCGATTTGTGGTGAGTGTCGCCCGCAAGTACCAGGGCCGCGGTCTCTCGCTTTTGGACCTGATCAACGAAGGTAACCTTGGTCTATTCAAGGCTGCTAAGCGCTTTGACATGGACAAGGACGTGAAGTTCATCAGCTACGCCGTGTGGTGGATCCGCCAGTCCATCCAGAAGGCTTTGTTCGAACAGGTGGGCGCAGTCCGCATTCCGCCTAACAAGCTCGCTCTTGTGAACCGCTTCAAGCGCGCCTTGATGCAGAACGGCGGTGACTACGATAAGACCATTTCGATGGAAGAATTTGCACCGTACGAACGCGATATCGTCGAAGTCATGGAAAAGATTGTGGATATCTCGCTCGACGCTCCGATTGGCGATGATGCCGGTGTTTCCAGTGCTGACTCCGTGAGTACGCTTATGGACGTGCTCGGCAGCGACGGCAACCAGGACGAAGACATGGAACGCGAAGAGCGCAAAAAGCTCATCCAGGAAACGCTTTCGTCACTTCCGCAGCGCGAAGAAGAAATTCTCCGCATGTTCTACGGCCTCGATACCGTCGAAGACACTACGTTAAAAGACATTGGCGAAGATTTGAAACTCAGCCGTGAACGCGTTCGTCAGATTAAGAACAAGACTTTGCGCCGCTTGCAGAAGAGCAAGGAACACAAAGAAAAACTGGCTGACTTTTTGGAAATTTAATTGGAACTCTAAATAGGGATTCTGATGTCGAACACCTCATCTGCTTCTCGCACTGCTGCGTACCTGTTTCTGTTTTTTTTCTTTGGTGCGTTGATTGCATATGGTGGGTACAAGCTTTACAATAAATATGGTCCTTCGAAAGTTGTAGTGGGGGAAATCCCGTTTGGGCTTAAGGCTGGCTCGTCTATTTTGAACGGTGATGCTCCGGATTTCAAGGCGGATGTCGAACGACTTCCTGTGCAGGCTCAGGCTGAATTTCGCCGTGCGGGGGAACTTTCTCGGAGCGGAGCGACCAAGGCCGCTTACGAAATTTACGATGCGCTTGTGCTTTTATACCCGAATGTCGATGCGGCTGTTTGGGGCGAAGTCAATACGTTATTCCACATGGACTCCGTAACGGAATCCATGCGCGACCGCGCCGATCTTTTGATTGGACGCTTGATGTCGCGTTACCCGAGTACGGGAATCAGTTTTTATCTCGATAGCCGTAAGTCGTTGTTGGCTGGGAACTTGACTGTAGCACTTGAACTTGCCAAAATGGCAAGCAACCGCTCTCCGTCCATTTACGAAATCAGATTGTGGTATGCAGAGCTTTTGCTCAAGAATGGAAACATGAGCGAAGCGGCAAGCGAATGCCGTGCGGCCATCAGCCTTTCTTCGGGCGACTCGCAGCGTGCCTTTGAACTTTTGGCAAAAATCTATCACGACGAAGGGGTACTGGACAGTGCGTCTCTCGTGATCGATTATGCATTGACGCAGTTCCCGCTTTCTTCGGATTTGCTCCTTTTGCGTGGATACCTCGCCGAATACAATGGCAAGTTTGACGAGGCTGAAAAAACGTACCAGCGCATAATTGCGTTCCGTCCCGATTACGAAAAGGCCCGCCGTGCAATGGCGACTATTGGTGAAAAGACCGCTCCAGGGAAGAATGGTTCTTATGCCGGGTCCTCCAGGGACCGTGCACAGGTGGCATGCGACATTCTTGCACCGCTGGTAGAACGTTATCCCGAGAATTTGCCGCTCCGCGAAGCCCTGGGTATTGCTTATACGAAAGCTCACATGTTCGACATGGCCCGCCGCGAGTTCAACTACATCCTCAAGAACGACCCGGAATACCCGGATATCAAGTCTCGGATAAGTGAACTTGAACAAGTCCGTAAAGTTGCTATTGAGGAATACAATAACGGGCTTACCGCCAACTTGAACCGCGCCATTGATAGCCTCCGTGAATCGATGGCTCCCGAAAAGAAACATGATTTCTCGACGAAACTTGGACATTATCTTGTTCGTTACGGTGCTTCTTCGCAGGAATTCTTTAGAAAGTACTCCCCAGCGAATTTTAAACAAGTGAAACGCTTTGTTTGGCAGGAATCTTTCTTTGAAAATCCTTACCACCACACTTATACGGTCGTTTTTGATTCGCAGAACCGCTTTAAAGAAGTTCATGTGGTTGTTTATGATTCCGCTTCGAGCTCGAATCATTTGGGCGTCGCTCCAGAAATTTTCTCGCGCTTGCTCAAGCAAAATTCTAGAATCTCGGGTATCAGCAACAACACTGGCGAAACCGATTGCGGCAACGGGGTTGTCTTGGATGCTGCCGTTTGGGAAACTCGCGATAACTTCGAAATCCTTGCCCGTATCGTCGGAAAACCGGCCGAAGTGCGCATGGTTCGCCTTGATCGCAAAACTTTGCCCCCGTCAGGCATGAAACTTTGCGATTATCTGCCGCTTCTTATGGAATTTTAGCTCGCAATTATCTATTTTGTAGCTATATGTTCCGTGCTCGTTTTTTAGCTCTTATTTTTTTCGCTGCGTTGTTGGATGGCTGCACTTGCTGCGCCTACTTGAATCACATGTTCAATGCAGAACGGCTTTATGAAGAAGCGACGGAACTGCGTACCGCCCGTTTGGATAGTGTTCCCGACGAAACCCAGTCCTACCCGGGTGGCGATGAATCTCAAAAGTACGAAAAAATTATTGAAAAAGGCTCCCGCGTGCTGGAGCGTTTCCCCAAAAATAAGAAGCGTACTGCCGAAGCCGTTTTCCTCATTGCTGAATCTTACAGGCATAAAGCCGATTGGCCCAAGGCTATTACTAAGTACGACGAATACGAACGCTATTTTGCCGATAACGATTCCATGCGTGCCGTGGAATACCAGCGTGCCTACTGCCTTTATCGCAACCAGGAGTTCAATATTAGCCGCTTTGCGCTAGAACCCGTAGTGGCCGATAAAAATCACCCGTATTATTTCCAGGGCTTGAACCTCCTTTCGCTTTTGGATGAAAAATCCGAAGCTCCGGAGCAGGCGATTGCCGCTTTGGAAGCTGTGCTTGCCGATACGAGCGGAACCCCTTACATGAAGGGCAAGGCTCATTTCCGTTTGGCAGGGCTTTACTTCAAGATGGAAAACTGGGAAAAGGCGCACCATCACTATAACGCCAAGGAAATCGAAAACTTGAACGATCGCGAACGCCAGACGGCGGGCGAGCAGTCGGCAGAATGCCTTGTGAACAGCAAGGAATACCTCAAGGCCGCTGATGAATTTAAGCAGCTTTACAAGAACGAAGCTTATGCAGATAAGCGCTCGACATATTTAGTCCGCATCGGTGAAACGACGCTTTTGGCCGGGCGCAATGCCGATGCTTATGTGATTTTCAATAAGGTCAATACTGAGTATCCCAAGACAGAACCGTCTTCGCGCAGTTACTTTAACATGGGCGATTATGAACAGACCAAGACGCTGAATTACGACCTTGCCATGTCTTATTACGACAGCAGTTATATTGCAAGATCGATTAGCGAATATGGTAGAAAGTCCCGTGAACGCCGTAACGCATTGAGAAACCTCGTTTCTATGCGTGACCGCAACGAGGAAATTCTTCAAAGCAAAGATTCTGTCCCCAATATGAAGTCGTTCTTCAAGAACGAGTTTATGATTGCGGAACTCTTTTTGCTCAAGCTTTCCGAGGCGGATAGCGCCCTTGCAAGGCTTACGAATGTGATTGAAAAGTCCGACGACACGGCAAGCGTGATGCGTGCTTCTTATGCACGAGCTTTTATCTATGATGAATTTTTGCATGATCCGGATACGGCCGAAGAACTGTACAAGGAAATTATCGAGAAGTATCCGAATACCGAATATGCCAAACAAGCTCAGGCAAATATTGGCATGCGCGTGACGATGAAAACGCGTGAAGACGAAGCTCGTGATCGTTACATGGAGGCAGAAAGCCTGTGGACTGTGGCTTCGGAAATGCCGGTGAACAAGATGGAGTTGGTGGACTCCGCTTATGCCTCTGCGTTTAATGCTTTCGATAATGTCTATAAAGATTATCCGCAGACGCAGTCCGGTGTGCAGGCTCTTTACATGAAGGCCATTTATTTCCAGATGAACCCGGAACGGTTGGACAGCGCTGTCGCCATTTATCGGCAGCTCCGTGATTACCATGGCCAGACTGCATGGGGGCAACGTGCTGCTTATGTGCTGAATACGCGCCTTACTACAACGGATGATGACCTCGCCAAGTTGCGCAAGCGTACAGCAAAAACGATCGAGAATTTGGAAAAGAATTCTGCAAAATATTACGAAGATTTGAAAGCCAAGCCCGAAGAAAAGAAAGCTGAAATCATAAACAAAGAAGACGAAATCCTCGAAAATACGTATAACAGCATGTACGATTTTGAGTAGGCTATGGTTTCCCGCGGTTTTCTTGTAGTTCTTTTGTGCTTGCTGTTCGCCTTTTCGGGGTGCAGTGGCGCCTCGCACCGCAAAGGCTATGTTCGCGTGACAAAATCGTCTCGTGTTCAGAAAAAGGCTGAAATCGGTTACACTTTTTCGGGTGATGCCAGTTATTATGGCAAGGGTTTTGATGGAAAGAAAACTGCAAGCGGTGAAATCTTTGACCGAGATGATTTTACATGCGCGCATCGTTCGCTCCCGTTCGGGACAAAGTTAAAGGTGACTCGCATAAAGACGGGCGCTTCTGTTGTTGTGCGTGTCAATGACCGTGGACCTTATGCTAAAAAGCGTGTCTTGGATTTGAGCGAAGCCGCGGGGAAAGTTCTCGGTTTGGATAAGGCTGGCCACGCGCAGGTCACTGCGACTGTGATAGAATAGTTGTTGCGAGTGTAAATACCGCGCCCACCGTCATCCTCCGTTAGGAGGATCCATACAGTTCTGAATACGCTTGTATATTCTTTGAATCCAGCCAAGGAGTTGGGGCTTTAGCCTCGTCCTGTCAAATTTTTTTATAAAATATGAAAATGTCATCTTCTGACATCTTGTGATTCTATATTAGTGCACGTAATAACACTAAATGCCAAAAGGTGAAAAAATGAATCGCAAAGTAGTTAAAGTAAATAAGCATGTAGTCGAAATCCCTGAACAAAACCTTTGGGATATGCCTTCGCGAGATTCCGGCTTTTCCATTTTCAAACGCCGCATTGGGGAACTGATGCAATTGAACGGTAACGACGATACCGCAATAGACGACGATGACTTGATTTCGTTTTACCGTATGGGTGAAAGCGAAACATTCGTTCTCTCAGCTCTCGGCTGCACTGGATATTGATATTGTGCCGTCATCCTCCGCTAGGAGACTCCCTTCAAGGCGAGCGTCGCGGTCATACTTGTATGGACATGACCGAGCCTAAGGGGAGGGGCTTTTTGCCCCATCCATACAGTCCTTATTAAATTTCAAAAAAAGAGTGTATATGAAAAAGGGGTATGCATATATTTTATTCAGTCATCGCAAAGGAACATTGTATGTAGGTGTGACTTCTGATTTAAAAAGACGCGTGTCTGAACACAAAGGAAAAGTAAAGCCTGGTTTTACCGAAAAATATGATGTTGATAAATTAGGTTACTACGAAGAATATCCTTCGATAAGGGATGCTATAGAACGAGAAAAGAAATTAAAACATCTTTATCGTTCAGAAAAACTGAAATTGATTGAGTCTAGCAATCCTAATTGGGGGGATTTGTTTTATAATCTTTTTTAGCGCAATATGAACATTATGGATTCTCCTTCGGAGAATGACATATTCGCCGTCATCTATGCATTGAAAGAGTCCAAACGGAATGCAAACCGTCATTCTCGAAGCGGAATTCCTCGACCTGTCATCCTTCGTTAGGAGACTCCCTTCAAGGCGGGCGTCGCGGTCATACTTGTATGGACATGACCGAGCCTAAGGGGAGGGGCTTTTTGCCCCATCCATACAGTCCTACTTCGCCTTGTAGCTTACAAAGCGTACGTTGTTGCAAAAGTCTTTGTGAATGCCTGTAAATTCCAACCACGGATATTTTTCGGCTTCGGCTTTGAGCATTTCGCCCTGTTCCGATCCGATTTCAAGCAAGATTGAAGCGCTGGGCTTGAGTTTGCCTTCGGTCTGTTGCAAAAGCTTGCGAACAAGGTCAAGGCCATCGGCTCCGCCGAACAAGGCAAGTGCTGGGTCGTACTTTGCGACTTCGGGTTGGAGTTTGTCCTTTTCGCCGTCCGGAATGTAGGGGAGGTTGGCGATAAGGCAATCGATTTTTGGTAAGGTCGCTGAGCTGGTATGCTGAGCCTGCCGAAGCACTGCCGAAGCGCCGGTGGCGTTTGCGATAACGTCTGCGGTCACGGCGTCCAGCAAGTCTCCCTGTGCGAAGGTCAATGTGCTTGCGGCGGTTTGCGAATCCGCGCTTTCTGCGTCAGAATTGCCCGCGAGGCCGTTCGCTTCAGCATTTGTACGTGCGAGCGTCAAAGCGTCTTCGGAAACGTCTGTTGCAAGAACGCGCGCGCCCTTGATTTCCTTGGCGCAAGCAATCGAGATTGCGCCTGTGCCCGTACCGATTTCAACGATGAATGGATTCTCGATGCCTTTCAAGCAGTCTGCCGCCATGTCCACAAGCGATTCTGTTTCCGGGCGCGGGATAAGCGCACGGCGGTCGCACTTGATAATGAACCCGCGGAAGCTTGTATCGCCGATGATATGCTGCAGCGGCTCACGCGTTGCCCTGCGGGCAACCATCGTGCGAAGCACGTCCAGCTCTGCTGGCGTGAGCGGCTTCTCGAAGTTCAGGTACAAGTCCATGCGGTTCTTCATCTTGAGACCGTAGCTGATGATGTACTCGGCATCGAGACGTGCATCAGGAATGCCCTTCTTTTCAAAGAAGACTTTGGTGCGGTTCAAAATTTCAAGAACTGTCATCTGCGGCTGTGGCATTGGACTTTCCTTATGGACGGGGCTTTGTCATTCCCGCCTCCGAGCGGGAATCTCCCTTACTTATGCGTTGAACTTTCCGAGCTTTTCCTGGGCGTTCGCCATCTGGAGGCCGTTGATGATTTCATCAAGTTCGCCTGTGACAACCTTGTCCAAGTTGTAAACGGTGAGGCCAATGCGATGGTCCGTCACGCGGTTCTGCGGATAGTTGTAAGTGCGGATCTTGGCAGAACGGTCGCCAGTACCCACCAAAGCCTTACGGTTTGCTGCTTCTTCCTTTTCCTTCTTCGCGATGACCGCGTCAAGAATCTTGGAACGCAACATTTCCATAGCGTGCAAGCGGTTTTGCAACTGGCTACGTTCGGTCTGGCAGCTCACCACCACACCTGTCGGGATATGCGTCAAACGCACGGCGGAGTCCGTCTTGTTGATGTACTGACCGCCTGCACCCGAAGAACGGTAGGTATCCATGTGGATGTCGGCTTCGCGGATTTCCACGTCGACTTCTTCAGCTTCCGGGAGGATTGCCACCGTTGCCGCAGATGTATGCACACGGCCCTGCGTTTCCGTTTCCGGCACGCGCTGCACGCGGTGAACACCACTTTCGAACTTGAGCGTTCCATAGACGCTGTCGCCTTCGATGAATACGCGGATTTCCTTGTAGCCACCCACCGTGCCTTCGCTCAAGTCCTGGATGGTCATCTTCCAGCCCATCTTGTCGCAGTAGCCGCGGTACATGCGGAACAGGTCGCCTGCGAAAAGTGCGGATTCGTCACCGCCCGTACCGCCACGAATTTCGAGCGTTGCGTTGCGGAAGTCCCACGGATCCTTCGGCACCATCAAAATTTGCAATTCGTCTGTCACTTCGGGGAGCTTCTTTTCGATTTCCGAAATTTCAGCCTTTGCCATTGCGACCATTTCTGGGTCGGAATCGCCGAGGGCGGCCTTGTATTCGTCAAGGTCGTCCATCATCTGCAGGTATTCCTTGGCCTTCAAAACAGCCTTTTCGATACCCTTGTATTGCTTGTGGATCTTGTTGTAACGAGCCTGATCTCCGAGAACATCCGGATTTCCGAGTTCCGATTCCAGTTCTTCGTACTTTTCAATGAGTTTTTTTGCCTTTTCTTTCATCGTGCCCAAAGATAGAAAAAGTGCGCAAGGCGAGTGAAGCGGGGTTGCTTGCAAACCCATTTTCGAGCCGTAGCCACGGACGCCAAGGGCGTCAAAAAGTGAGCAAGGCGAGTGAAGCGGGGTTGCTTGCAAACCCATTTTCGAGCCGTAGCCACGGACGCCCAAGGCGTCAAAAGTGAGCAAGGCGAGAGATGCGGGGCTGGCTTTTTTACTTCCTCTAGCCGCTTAAATCCCGTCGAGCAAACTTCCGACGATTGACCCGGCGACATCGACGGCGGCGCTTGCAGCAGCCCCCGCGGCATCAGCAGCTGCACTCGCGGCAGAACCGGCTACATCAGCGGCAGCGCTTGCCGCGGAACCTGCGACATCCATGACCGTATCGACGGCGGCTCCGGCATTGTCGATGACCGAATTCGCGATAGGCTTGGCGACATTGATGACTTTGTCGAATGCGGATTCAAAGACTTCGTCTATAGCGTGATCCGCTACGGATTCAAAAAACTGCCCCACAATAGATTGATCGTTAGAGGCGGTTTGCGTCTGATTTTGAATTTCAATAGGATCGTTTTGCATATAATTTGAAATTACGAAATTTTGATTGTTAAGTTGTATTTCTCCCTGTAATTTTATGTAAATCAAACCCTTCAGTACATCCTCGCTGATGCCGTTTATAGGTACAAAACTTCGCATCCATGGTTTGCTTTGCTGTAACGTTTTTGTATATTTCTGACAGCACCGTTAAATTGGAGTTTAAATGCACAAGTTAGGAGTTCTTGCCGGAGTCTTTTCTATTTTGAGTTTTGGTGTGTTGGGGTGCAGCGAAAATCCGGCAAACATAATAGATACAGAAGGTGGGGTGAAAGGCGAAATTTCTTCGTCCTCGGTCCAGGATTCCTTGGACTCCGGCGAAAATTTGAATTCCCTCACCGAAAAAAATTCTTCCAGTTCCGTAAAGAACACTTCAAGTGAAGTTGGACAAACCTCTAGTTCGGTTAGTTCCTCTTCTTCCGAAGCCGTAAGTTCTTCTTCTCGTCCTTTTGTAAGGACTTTTATACCTGAATCCTCAAGTTCCGATGCTCCTGTCGAAACAAAAAGTTGGTATGGCCATACAACATACACAACTGCAAAAGTTGTTGCCGCCAATGCAGATGAACTCGAATGCAACGAGTCTACTGTTGCTGACAATTTGAATGGCTATGACGTGGCGTATGAATTTAATTTACAGCGCGATTTAGGGCGAGATTCTTTTGGCAAACATCCTGCGTATATCGACAATACGGTTAATCCGGTATCGGCTGAATGCGGAAGCATTATTTTTGACGGCTTGAACGGACTGATAATTCCTTTGGATGAAATTTTTAAGAGCAGAGGCTTTGTTGCCGAAGTTCGCTTTATGCCTACAAAAGAAGGCAATATGGCGAATATATTTGTGGCAGAACCTCCTGGATCTGGCAAAACAGGGTGGCAAATACGATTGGATGGCACGGACGTGGTGTTCCATATGCGAGACCCGGAAGTTCGTAAGCAAAAAAATTGGGAATCCATTACCTTGGGCGAAGTTTCACTGAATGAGTGGCATGTTGTCCGTATTAAAATATTCCCGAAAAAATCGGAATTAACAGGGAAAATCGCCTATACATTCAATGCGTTTTTGGATGGAAAAATGCGACGCTCGTCGGAATATAATGCCGATGTTTCTAACATCGAGTATGGCTTAGGAATAGGCTATGATTCGATGTATCAAACCCTCCATAACGACCGTTACTTTACGGGTAAAATCGATTATATCCGCTACGGAAAAATCACCGAAGACGGTCTGTAAAAATGATTCCCATCGGTACATTTTTTGGTGATGCCGTTTACAAGTATGACGCTCCTCGACAGGGGCGCCTTTTTGCCGGACATCCGGGCCGAATTGTGCTGAATCCGGGGCAGAATTTTGAGATGGCGCTTCGCGATCTCGACGGCTTCGAACGCATTTGGGTGATTTTCCTGTTTCACGAAAACGCTGGTTGGCGACCGACAACGCGCCCGCCGGTGCCGCCGAAAGGCAAAGACCGCGTAGGCACTTTTGCAAGCCGCAGCCCTTACCGCCCGAATCCGATTGGGCTTTCCTGCGTTCGCTTGTTGAAAATTGATGGACTTACGTTGTACGTAGACGAAGCGGACCTCTTGAACGAAACGCCGATTCTCGATATCAAACCGTACGTCCCGATGGCCGATGCATTCCCGAATGCAAAAGCGGGCTGGGTCGAAGAACAAGTGGGCGACCTGTGGACAATCGAAGAATCCGAAGATTTTGCCGCACAAAATCACTGGATTGCCGAACGCAGCGCTTTTGACTTGCTCAGTTTTGCCCAAGTGCAACTTTCTCGCGGAAATTTTTCGAAGGATGTTTTCGACAGTTCGCGCCGTCGCTTGACGCTGGATGAAAATGTAAAAACAGGAATCCTTGCTTACCGCACGTTCCGCATCCATTTTTGCTATGACGAATCTTCGCGCACGGTCTGTTTGCAAAAAATCGCAAGCGGCTACACTGCCGAAGACCTCAAAGAAAATTCCGAAGATAAGTACGGCGACAAGCAACTTCACCGCGATTTCGTGAAAATTTTTGCGATTCCTTAAGTTCATGGGTTGTGTGTGCTGTAATCCAAATCAGAATATTACTTGTGAATACGCCACGCGAAAACATCTCTTGTGGGTGGTTTTTCCTTTAAAAAACGTATTTTTGAATGCTTTTTGCGGGTGATTCAGCGCACAGATACCATTCTGTGAATTTTCGTTTTTCCTATTGGGCAAAAAAAGATTAATTTTCTAATACAATGACTTAATAATGTTCGGGAGCGCATTATGGAAAATGGAAGTCTGATTACTTTTATTTCAATATCGATTGTTGTTGTTGCGGCTGCACTGTATGTTGGGGTAGCTTCGATTAAATCCAAAAAAAGTGAATTTAAATGGATTGCAACCAGTGCTGGCTTGGGTGTTTTGTCGGTTGTATTTTACATCTGCCGGATTTTTGTCGAAGAACGCGGTTTGTTTATGGCGTTTTCGTCACTTTGCTTTATTTGCATCCCGTTGTCGTTGTATTTCTATATGCGATTCGTGAATGTTTACGCCCTCACGTCAGATGTTTATTGGATCCGTTTGCTGCTTCGAGTCTCTTTTATTGCAGTGCTTTTTGATGTAGTTGTCTGGCTTGTGAATCCGTTTTATGCTTGGGTTTTGGAGTGCGAATTGGAAACGGGCTTCATGAATTATCAAATAGTTTACAAGGGCGTCCTTTATTATTACCACCATTTGATATGCCGGTTGATTTTCCTTTTTTCGATGGGACTTTTATTTTACCGATTCTTACAAGCCCCGAGGGTTTTTCGCAAGCGTTATCAAGGTGTAATCATCTCGGTGGCGTTTTTCATTATGTTGAATTACTTGCTTGACAAGTTTATTGCCGTCAAACTTGAATATTCGATTCATTTCTATTGTTGGCTTCCCGTTTGCACGTATTTGTCTTGCCGGTATGCGGTAATGGACATGTTGAATTACTTTAAGGACAATGTGTTTGAAAATATTGAACAGGGAATTGTTCTGTTTGATTTCAAGGGTTCGCTGATTTTCCACAATCTAAAAGCCGAAAAACTCCTTGTCGGTATGAAGTTCCGCGAATCGCTTCACCAAGACGATTTTTTAAAAATGCTCGACTTAAATCTTGTGGATTCTGGCGATGCCTGTTCGATGCCTTGTTACGTTGCGCAAAGTGGAAAAATAATGCGCTGTGATTTTCGCAAGATTAAAGAGAAAAAGGGACAAACAATAGGTATTTTGTTTGTATTCTCTGATACGGTGATGAAGACGGACTTGTTGACTGGCTTCCGTAGTTGGGATAGTTTCGTGGTTTTTGCGACAAAGGATTCAGCAGAATTCTCGTACCCAATGACTGTGGTCCTTTGTGACCTCAATAACCTTTCTAGCTTGAACAGTGCTAAGGGGCGCAATGTTGGTGATGGCTTGTTGCGCGATTTTGCTACGGCTCTAAAAAATAATTTCCCAGAAGATTCTTATTTTGTTCGTGGTGAAGATGCAAAGCTTATCGTTCTCTGCGCCCGCATGGAACTTAGCAAGATCGATAAAATCATGAAGCAAATAAAACCTTTGATTAACTGCAAGTTCCAATATGCCGTTGACGAGGTCTTGTCGCAGAATTCGAGTATTATTGATGCTATAACCTCTGCAAGACAAACGCTAAACCAGAAAAAGTTGATGGATAAGGGCTCTGCGCATTCCGAACTTTTGACTTCGCTCGAAAGGGCCTTGCAAGAATGCGATAGCGATACCGAAGCGCATGTCCGCCGTACCCAGCGCATGGGAGCGGCCCTCGGAAAACGCATTGGACTCACCGATAAACAACAGAGTAGCCTTTCGCTCCTTTGCTTGCTGCACGATATCGGTAAAATTGGTGTGCCGCTCGATATCTTGAACAAGCCGGGTAAGCTAACTGACGAAGAATGGAACTACATCAAGACTCACGTGCACAAGGGCTACCAGATTGCAAAGAGTTCCAAGGGCCTGAACGAAATTTCCGATATGATTTTGCACCATCATGAACGTTGGGATGGCAAGGGCTACCCGGATGGACTCAAGCAAGAAGAAATCCCGCTGCTTTCTAGAATTATTAGCGTTGTCGATGCGTTCGATGCGATGGTGAGCAATCGTTCTTACAGGGCCGCAAAGTCTGTAGACGAGGCCGTAGCCGAGTTGGAACGTTGTTCTGGAACGCAGTTTGACCCGATGCTAGTCAAGGAGTTTGTGCCGATTTGCCGCAACATGGTCGGGAATGTTATCCCTGACGAAGACAAGGTGAGGATGCCGGCAGACGTTGTGGCCGAAAAGAGCAGGGCCATGAAGTCTAAATTTAACGGGACTGAGCATAATGTCCATCCGGTGATGTATAGCCATTATGTATTGAACTCGCGCAATGAAATTATCAAGATCGATGATAATTTTGAAACGATGACAGGCTATTCTTGGGATGATATCAAGGACAAAACAATGGAACAGCAAGATTTGATTCCCGATGAAGACGTGACGGAATACCTTTGCTTTGTCTCGGAAGCTTTGGCGAAAAAGCCCATTGCGTATTGCGAACATCGCCTCAAACGCAAGGACGGTAAGATTATTAACGTGATTTGCTTGGGCAAGGTCGTTTACGATTCTGCAAGCCACGAAACTCGTTCCGAAATTATTGTTTCGAATAGTCCGGAATCTTCAGCTAAGCCTAAGCTTCGAAATAAAGCCGTTTGATGCTTGAACGTCAAATCGTTACAAATGATTTTTTATATTATGCAGCGAAATCATTTGTAATGGATTTGAGTTTATGAAAAATATAATCGCAATTCTCGTTCTTTGTGTCGCAGGAATTGCTTCTGCTGATTCCCCTTCTGTTGGCAAGACTGTTGCTCACGAACACCGTGGCTTTTATAGCAATATGTCGTTCGCTTTTGCTCATAATTGGTACAAAAATAGCCGTGAAGATTTTGGCCGCCGTTATGATTTTGATGGAACGCTTAAATATGTAGACTATTATGATTACAGTGGTTATACCTTTCCGATGTCGGAATTTAAGTTCGGTGTCGGTATAGGGAACCTTGCTGCAATTCATTTTGTATTCAATATTGGATTTATCTCCGGTACAATGGACTATAAGTATGAGGTGTACCAAAGGCCGTGCCCTCTAGGGGTTAAATGTGCAGAAATCTTGGACGAGTCCCGCAATATCGACGAAAAATCGAAGGATGCATATAGCTTTAGGACATTCTTTGGTCTGGGATCGACCTTCTATCCTATTCAAGATAAAACATCGCCTTTGAACGGACTTTTTGTAGGCGCTTCTGTTGGATATACGCTTTTCGCTACCATGATAAATGCGTGTAACGAAGAGGCTACAGGGAATGGTGGCGTGAGTTTTCAATTGGAACTTGGCAAGGAATGGTGGATAAGCGACCATGTTTCTATGGGCTTTGGTTTGGGCTTCGCTCATACCGGGTTAATTTGGCAAACTGTTGATTCGCATAGTTCCGATAACGTGTTATCACTTTCGTTCCGTTTAACGCATGGCTAGTATCTGGGGATGAATTTATGAAAAAAGTATTTGCAATTCTTGTTTTGTGTGCTGTAGGCCTTACGTTTGCTCAGTCCCCCTCTTTAGCGGAGCCCGCTCCGCGAGAACATCGTGGCTTTTACAACAGCATGTCTTTTGGCTTTGCTATGAATTGGTTCGATAATAGCATGGAAGACCTTGACAAAGATGGTGACAAGATAAACTATCGCGATATTCATTTTTATGAGTATTTCGGCACCACCAGTATGCTGGGTGAATTTAAGTTTGGTTATGCTCTCGGTAATTTGGTGGCGCTTCATACAGTCTTTAACATAGCCCTTTATAATGGAACGGTCGATCATTATGAGGAACATTATCGTTCTGTTTGTAATAGTGAGGGAATGTGCATTGAAATTCCTAATCCAGATAGGCGTGATGACGAAGTAACTTCTAGCGATGGATATAACATTAGGACTTATTTGGGCTTTGGTGCGACTTTCTACCCGTTCCGCGACAAGAACTCTCCGCTCAATGGAGCTTTTGTAGGCGGCTCTGTCGGATCCATACTTTTTGTTGAGGTTGGCTCTAGAGAATCTGGAAATGGCGGTGTCGGCTTTGAATTGGAATTAGGTAAGGAATGGTGGTTGAACAATCGTCTCTCTATCGGATTTGGGCTTGGCTTTGCTCATTTCGGTCTTGTGTGGAGCACCGTCGAATCTCATCGTTCCGACAATGTTTTGTCTCTTTCGTTTCGTTTAACGCGTGGGTAATTGACTATGAAAATTTTTAGTAAATTTATCTGTATTTTTGCTTTTGCTGCTGTTGCTCTTGTGCATGCTGATGTCGTTGAAAATAAAATGGCGTCAAGTGCGGGAAAGTCTATTTTCCCGAGAGAACATCGCAGCTCCTATTTTAGCGTTAATTGGGGGCTTTCGTATTTGAGTTCCGAAAGAATATCTTCCGATTTTGGTTTCTCTTCTTCTATAGGATCTACCAGGCTTGATGGGCGATATGAACGTTTAGAACAATACGGACAACATGACGAACAAGAGAGTTTTAGCGCTTGGGGATTTCCTACTTTAGACATTCGCTTTGGAAGGGCTTTTGGAAACATGGTCGCGGTGCATTTCTCCTTTGGTGGTGGATTGTTCAGTGGCGAAGGAAAAAGGCATAAGCAAGACTATGCTGTGCACAGAAGTGTTGTAGATAATGTTATCGAGTCCGAAGAAAAGGAACTTAATGGAATCATGGATGAAACAATTGATTCCTATGGAATCTATGGCTCGCTTGGATTTGGTTTTACCGTTTATCCGATCCGTAACCCAGCTTCTCTATTGAATGGGCTTTTTGTGGGACTTGCGGGTGGTATTCAAGGCTCTTTGGCAAGAGATGATGTTTATGCTACGGATTATTGTACGGTAGGTGGCGTTTTTACCCGCTATGAACTTGGCAAGGATTGGTGGGTAAGCGATACCTGGTCTGTCGGTGTCGGATTATCTTTTTCTAAAGTTGTATATACCTTCGTGGATGAAGGTGAAAATTCAAAACATCATGTTGTAAGTCTTTTCTTCCGACTGACTCGCGGATAACGCTATAGTTTTGTATCAATCCCGTTGACAAGTAAATTGGTGATGGCTTCGTCGCTTCCCATTTTGCTCTTGTCCGTAATGTTGCGACCAAAGGTTTTGTGCCAGTCGAAACTATCGGGCACAAGCCAATCGAATACCGGCCATGGCTTGATAAAGCCGGGCGGCAATAATTTGTAAAGCTTTTCGGAATTAATCGTCAAGTCGCCGACACGTGGAGGCATTGGGCCGCCTTCGATGCGCGGCACGCCATGTAGGAGCTCGGCGGGGTAGCCGCCGACCGCGTTTACGATTTGCCCTACGTTGTACAGCGAAACGCTACGCGGGCCGCCGCAGTTGTAAATGCCTGCGGGAAATTCATGCTCCAAGATGTATTGTACGGTGCGGCAAAGGTCCGGGCCCGAGAGCGGGTTTCGATATTCGTCCGTGAACAAGGTCGCTGGGCGACCGGGGCGGAACCGGTATGTAATCCAGTCGATTGCGCCGGCGCATCCGCCGGGCGCATAGTCCATCGGGAGCGGCACGCGCAAAATCACGGCGTCGGGCTTGATGGCGCTGATGGCATCTTCGGCTTCGGCCTGGTGCTTGCCGTAATTGTGGATCGGATCTTTCGGGTCGGTTTCGATGTAAGGGCGGTTTGGCTTTGTCTTTTCGTTGCCGCTAAAGACCATGTCGGCG
This sequence comes from Fibrobacter succinogenes, assembly GCF_902779965.1. NCBI lineage: Bacteria > Pseudomonadati > Fibrobacterota > Fibrobacteria > Fibrobacterales > Fibrobacteraceae > Fibrobacter > Fibrobacter succinogenes. The sequence goes on from NZ_CACZDK010000002.1 coordinate 89,431, forward strand.
GAAATGCGGATGAGTGTTGCGTTGTAGCGGGCGGCGAATGTGGCGGCATCGACACCTTGGCTTACGTTTAAAAGCCTGCTTCGGGCGGGGTCGCATTCGCAAGCCTTGAGCGCGCAGTTTCCGCTCGCGTCTATGACCGTGCCAAAGCGAAAACGTTCAAAGAGTTCGCCCAAGCGTTCTGTTTCTTCGGCGTCAATTCCAAAAACGTTGTCGCCAAAAACGCAAGGATGTTTGATCGGGCGTATGCCGATAACGCCCGGCACTTTTTCGTGCGCAAATCCCTGGGTCGATGCGGAGTCTGGAACTACCGCGCACGCCCCGTATAGTTTATTGAAGTGCCTGAACAGCGCAAAACCGGGAACGCCGTTCAACCCGAGAATCAAAATCGGGAGTCGAATCGCCCGCATCTTGAGCGGGTATTTTACTTCTGAGTCAGTTTCCACTTGAAGTAGCCTGCAATTTGAAGCGGATGGTCGAATGTGCCGTCTGCAATCTTTGCCTGAAATTCTTCGTCCGTGTACAAGAACGTCTCGATGTCTTCAGTTTCGTCAAAATGCGTTTTGCCCAGGCGTTCTACGCCATCGATAAACACCACATGGAACCTTCCGCGATGCCTATCCGGATTCACCGGAAAATTCCCGACATACATCACTCCGTTATTGTCATTCTTGGCTAAGGTCGCTGCCTGTGCTGAGCAAGGCTGAAGCGAGCCAGCCGAAGCGTCGGCATCGCTTTCAGACGTCATCCTGAGTGGCGAAGCCACGAAGGATCCAGTCATTTTCTTTATCAAGACTTTACTGGATGCATCGGCTGTGCCTCTGCATGACGATGAAGAAACCGTTTCACATCTCTCGTCTCTCGTCTTTGGATTATCGCTTCGCTCTAATCCCAAATGCTGAGCCTCGGTCTTGTCAAAGCTTGCTTTGCCGCGACTCTCGGCTTTTGCATTTGTCGTCTGTAGCCGCGTTGCGGCGTTCTCTCGTCTTACTCCGTACCCGCATTCTTCTTGCAATTCTCTGACGGCCGCTTCTTCTGGCGTTTCGCCTTTATCGATAATTCCGGCTGGGAATTCGAGCGCAATCTTTCCTGTTCCGTGGCGGTACTGTTCTGTCATGACCCATTTGCCTTCTTTTGTGCGGGCGAGAATCAGCACCCAATTCGGTTGCCATAACGTATAAAAGTCGTCGATGACTTTGCCGTTTGGCAATTCGCACTTTTCCTTGGCGACTTTCAGCCACGGTGCGTCTACCAAAAATTCCGAATCCAACAATTTCCACGGTTTCATGTCCAAAATTTAGAAAAAGCATTGTCTCCCTCGGTCTCGTCATCCTCGAAGCGAAGCGTAGGGGATCCATACAGTTCTAATCTTGTCATTCCCCACTTGATGGGGAATCCCCCTCTCGTATTACGTCAAAGAATCTCTCTAAGTTCTAAGCTCTAAGTTCTGCCAGCTAGAATCTTGCAACAGTAGTGATCACTCCCTGATTCATTTATACTTTCTACTGATTCATTAAATTTTAAAAATTTTCGAAATTTTAAAAATTTGCGTATTTCTGCAAAAAATTACAAACTTTGTATCATTTTATCTATTGCGAGATATTTGCGAATGAGGTATATTTGGGTTCTTAAGGAGGTCATAAATGAAACCGATAACCGAATATCAAGATTACCGAAGGTACATGCTTGATTACTTCGAATGGCGAAAGAGGAATTCTGCGTTCTCATGGCGTAAATTCTCCAAGCAAGCCGGGTTCGCATCACCGTCATATTTAAAACTTGTATGTGACGGCAAAGGAGTTCTGAGTCGTGTGGGTGTTCCGCAAGTGGCACGAGCCATGGATCTTTGCGAATACGAATGTGAGTACTTCAAGTACATGGTTGATTTCACAAATGTAACGGACAACGGCCAGAAAAAAGAAGCCTTCCGCAAAATGGAAATGTTGCGTGAGCCGTTCCGTAGAGGTCTTGTTTTATGGTAGGGGGAAGTATGAAACCAATAACCGAATATCAAGATTACCGAAAGTACATGCTTGATTATTTTGACTGGCGAAAGAAAAGTTCTGCGTTCTCATGGCGCGAATTTTCCAAGCTTGCCGGATTCTCATCGCCATCGTACTTGAAACTTGTATGCGATGGCAAAAGCTCGCTGAGCCGCGTTGGCGTCCCGCTTGTGGCTGCTGCGATAGGTCTGAATGAATTTGAACAGGAGTATTTCAAGCTCATGGTCGAATTCACGAATGCCAAAGACGATGACAAGAAAAAAGAAGTGTTCCTCAAAATGAAGGGCCTTGCAAATGAACAGCGTGCTCGAGTGTTGGAAGCTGATGCGTTTGACTACTACGAATCGGCAGTAAATTCCGTTGTTCGTGAACTTGCACCGTTGATGCCTGGCGCACTTCCGGGTGAAATTGCCAAGAAAATCAAGCACACCTTCACGGCACAGCAAGTCCGTGATTCGTTAAAACTCTTGGTAAAACTCGATTTGCTCAAGATACTTGGCGAAAACGTCTACGAGCAAACAGACAAAGTCATTACAGGTTCGGGCGAAGCGCTTAAGCTTGCACTCCGCTCCATGAACGGTCAGATGATTGACCTTGCCCGCGAAGCCATCGAAAAAATTGTTCCGGGTGAACGCAACATCTCGGGCGTAACAATCGGTGTCGAAGATTCGGCCGTGCAACGCATCTCCGAAGAGGTGAACCGTTTCCGCAAACAAGTTATTGCCATCGCCGGCGAATCCAAGAAAATCAACCAAGTTTATCGTTTAAATTTACAGCTTTTCCCACTAACGGAAAAAGTGTAAGGAGGAATACCTATGAATACAAAAAAAATCATTCCGCTTTCGTTCGCGATCATGAGCGTGATGGGCGCCTTTACCGCTTGTTCCGATAATAAGGTGGTGGGGGCTGATGAACAGCCTAGTACCGTGGCGGTGTCGCTGCCGTTAGATGCGACTTCAGCAGAAAAGAGCGCTGCTCTTATGGCTAAGATGAACGAAGTGTCTAGGCCAAATAGGGCGACGGCTGTTTTCCTGACAAGCGCTATTGCTGGGGTTCAAGGGGGACAGTATGTTTTGACTTATGACACGGTTAATGCTCGCCAGACTTATGAAGATGCGATGCAAACTCTGATCAATAATGATGTTATTGATACTTCATACCTAAATGGTAATGGTTGGATATGCTCGAAGACTGAAGATGGAACTTGCGGTAGTTCTTATCGTAAGTTTGGTGACGTATATACAATGCAAGATGAAAATGGTGCCCTGTATGGGGAAATCTTTGTGGATGAGGCTGCTTGGGGAAGCCGGTCTCAGCTGAAAACGATCTATTGTTTTAACGAAGTTCATTGGCTTACTGTAGAGAATGAACTATTCCAATTCGATGAACATTTCCGAATTTCGATTGACAAGAAATATGTTGAGATGGAATTTGAAACACGGGATTCCTTGATTACGGAACAGTTTATTCAAGATTGTGCTGCTGAAAATGGACAAATTTCAAATATGGCAGGAGCTAGGATTACTATTAATGGTGTTACTCAAAAAGATCCTGTAGTGAAGTGTAGTATTTCTAGGGAACAGTATAGATATTCCAATCCTTACCAAAATCCCTATTGGAAAAAATACGCCGCGTATGTTGTCAATAATTGTAAATCGAATTAGAACTAATCCAAGAACTCCTTAAATAAAGCAGGCTCCCGCTCAGTTCAACACCGAGCGGGAGTTTTTAACCCCTATCAACCGAACAAGAAGCCTGCTCCGATCGTTGTGGGCTTTCTTTGAATACAAATTTTATGAATCAGTCCAAACGCATTCTTCTTTTGATTGTAGTGTTGAGTGTTGTTGCGGTATTCTGTGCTTGTTCCGATCAGGGAAATACAGCTCCAGAAATGCTGAATGATATTTATAAAGCTCAATCTGGTAAAGCCTATACTCAGGGATGCATAGGCAGTCAGAAATTTATTGATTCTGCTAATGCTCAAGAATCCTATAATAGATTGATTCAGTCGTTTTTGGAAAATGGTTTTGTCGATTCTTGTATGTCTTGCGAACCGAGTCCGGTTGATAACCCTGATTTTGATCCGCTGTATTACTTTTCTTTTGTCGCGATGAAGGAAGAATCTGGTGTTGTTCATTTGCCAGTGGAAATGACAAGTTTTGCATCATTAAAAGAATTTAGATGTAGTCTGAAATTTGAGCTTGAAAAAAAAACAGCCAAAATCGTATCGGCTTGGTACGATCGCTACAACGGATGGAGTCGTCTTTTACAAGTCGTTGTATACTTACGATTTTGACGATGAAACGGAATTCAAGGCGGATTGTATTATCGAAAACGGCTCTTATTCAGAATCTACAGTAGGGCGGGTTGATCTTGATGATGGAACCTTTAGAGCGAATGCTGTTTGCAAAGTTTTAGCGAAAACGAATGTCTATTATGACCCTTATTGGAAAAAATGGGTTTCAAAGATTATTGATCATTGTAAAACCGAAGAGGAAACCCTCTAAGAATTCCTTGAAAACAAAGAAGCCCGCTCCGATTGGAGCGGGCTTTCCCTAAACCACAATTTTTTTGAATTACTTGATATTCAAGGTCCAAGCCTTGCTGCCGACTTTCACGACATACATGCCCTTGGCGCCAGAGAATACCTTCTGTTCGCAACCGATGCCCTTGGTGGAGCGGACAACGTTACCGAGGCTGTTGAACACGGTGATGTTCAAGCCCTGGGCGTTCTGAACGGTGATGTAGCCGCTTGCATCCACGTATGCTGAGGTATGGCGGTCGTCAAGTGCAACCGAGTGGATTGCGCTTGTGCCGCTGGAGCTCGATTCCTCAATGGCGCTAGAGCTGGAACTTTCCGGTTCTGCACTGGAGCTAGATTCCGGAGCCGGAGCGTCTGCGTTCTTCACGACAATCTTGCCTGCGTTCGGAACTGCATCGAAGTAGATGTAGCCACCATCAATCTTGGATTCGAGGGCAGCACCGTCCTGCGTGACTTCGACCTTCTTCCAATCGCTCTTCACGCGGATAGAAAGCGGATAGTCGTACTTGGAAATGTTGTCTGCAATCGAGTGCTTGAGCTCAAACGTCATCGTTCCTTCTGCACCGCCGTCCACAGCTTCGATCTTGGAGGCCTTGCGTTCCTTGATGTACATGGTTGCGCTGCGGAACGTGGTTACCCAGATATCCTTGTCGTTCTGGTTAGCCCATTTGAGTGCGCCCTTGATTGCATTGAGGTCCGTTGGAGAATAGTTGGCGTTGCCGTTGTTACCTGCGTTTGAAAATCCATGCGTGAGGAACATGACCCAGCCGCCCTTCTGGATGGCTTGCTGCATGGCGCCGGTGAATGCGTTCGTGTTGTTGAAACTGCCGGTACTTCCGGTCATGTGAGCAGGCACTCTGAACCAGTCGCTCGGACCGTCCTTGCCCATGACTTCTTGACCATTTCCGCAAATACGGCCTGCGATGTAGTTTGCTTTCAAGGCGTCCATGCCAGGAACGTTGCAGTTCGGGTAGGCAACCGTGATGGTTCCGTATTTCTGCTTGATTTTGCCTTCGATGCTCTTCTTGGAAGAAGCTTCTTCGCCACTCATGTTCTGACCGTGGGTATTGCTGTGGCTTGCAATTTCATGGCCATTGTCGGCCATCTTCTGGAAACCGCTCCAGTCGGGGTTCCAGTTCACCACCAGGTTGAATGTTGCCTTGTAGCCGTATTCGTCAAAAGCCGGCGCGGCGTGAGTCACATGGTTCGGAGCGTTGTCATCGAACGTGAATGACGTGGCGGCCTTGCGGAAACCAGCCCATGTGCCAATTTCGGCGGTTTGGGCCCAACCCATTGTGCTGCCAAGTGCCAGCGCGAGTGAAATTTTTGTATAGTTCATATCCACACCTTATTTAGATATATTATGTAACTCTAATCTACCATTATCCATTTATAATGGGCATTGTAAATTTTCTTTTTGTTGTATTCTGTTGTAACAGCGACTGCGTCATCCTCGCGAAGCCGAGACAACCATGCAAGGCGGGCGTTGCAGACCGTCATCCTCGCGAAGCGAGAATCCATGATTTCTTAAAAATAACGCAACTCTGCAACAGACCGTCATCCTCGCGAAGCGAGGATCCATACAATTCGTATAACAATGTTTTGTCGAGATATAACCGAGCTGCCTAGGTTGGGGCTTCGCTTGCGGTATTGTATGGAATTTCCTTCGGAGAATGACCGCCAGCTAACCTCAACTCACTCCGAAATATCTAGTAACTAGTGGCTATTAACTAGTAACTAAAAGTACCCAACTAACTATATTTAGCCTCATGGATTTACAGTCGATTCTTTCTTCCGTTCTAGACGAAGTTTACGAAAAAAATGAGTATCCGGCACTTGCCGCGCTCGAAAGCGAATGGGCGTACTCGCGACCGTTTGATGGCCTCCGTGTGCTTGTGGCGACTCCGATTTACCGCAATACGATGACGCAGTATCGTGCCCTTTTGGCGGGTGGTGCTTCAATTTTGGTCGGATTTTCGGGGATGAATGACCCTGAAGTTGTCGAATTTTTAAAAGATTGGGGCATTTCAGTCGTGACTCCGGCGGAAATGCTCGAAGCGGAGTCTCGTGGAGAATTTGTGGACTTGGTGCTCGACTGTGCGGGCCCTTTTGCTGAATTACACCCGAAAATTGGCTTTGTGGAACTCACGCGTTCGGGCGTTCAGTACTACAAAAACGCAAAAAAGCCGGTTTATGTCGCCGATAGCGGGATTGTGAAACGGATCGAAACGTCCCTGGGCACGGGGGACGGCTATTTCAGGGCGCTCGAAAAGCTTGGCTTTGGTAAAAATGCGCCCGATGCAGGCGAAAATGCGTCCGGTGCCGGTTTCGAAGGCGAAATGTTGGTTGTTTTTGGTAGTGGCAAGGTTGGTTCAGGAATTGCGCTTCAGGGCGTGCGTCGCGGTTGTGCAGTTTCTGTTGTGACGGACTTGAAACGTTTCGCGCAGTCTGAAAATGCGGCGGGCTCCGCGCTGTCTTCGGCTGGTTCTGCGGCTGGGGGCGAGTGTGCTGCAAATTCGATGCCAGCGGGTGATTTTTCGGCGGTTCTGGAGCAAAATGGTGTAAATGTTGTCGATTGCCATGACTATGCGGCCGTATCTGCCTTGATTGAAAACGCTGATTTTGTGGTGACCGCAACGGGTGTGAAAAATGCTTTGGCCGCTCCGGAATTGACGGCGGCGCTTCTCTCGACCAAGGCAATTCTTGCTAACATGGGCGTTGAAGATGAATACGGAGAGGCTATCCCTGCCGAAAAAGTGCTCAATGCTAAGGGACCTTTGAATTTTATTCTCGAAGAGCCGACGCATCTCAAGTACATCGATACTTCGCTTGCGCTTCATGCCGCGCTTGCCGAACTCCTTGTGCAAGAAAAATCGTTGGCAGAGCGCGCGAATCTCAAAGGGCGTGCGACTCTTGACGATTGTGAAAATGTCGAAGAGGCTGCGGCAACTTCGGTTGGCCTTCGTTTCCCGCCGCAAGAACTCGAACAGCGTTTGCTCTCCATCGCGATTCAAAATGGCGTTATCGGCCCAGAAATTTGCAGCATGCTCGGCGGCCTTCCCGCCGAAATGGACTAGGTGCGCCGATGACTCCCGAAAACATGAAAAAGGTCGTAGACCTCTGCAATCAAATCTCGAATATCACCTACGAGAATTTGACGAAAATCATCCGTCTGGAACAGACGGGGAGTGCGACCGGCGCCCGCAAACTCGACGACAGCGACCAGAACGATATCGATTCTTGGATGGGCGGGGGCACCTGCTTTAGCATGACGTGGCACCTCTATCAGACGCTCACCGACATGGGCTTTAAACCGCGGCTGGTCATGGGCCACAAGCGCAAAGAAAGGAACATCCACTGCGCGCTCATCTTGCCCGATTCCGATGCAGAAAACAATGTCACTCCTCTTTCGTCTTTCGTCTCTCGTCTTTCGTCTAATGAGTACCTCCTAGATCCCGGTTACCTGATTTTCGACCCGCTCCCGATGCCGCTTCCGCAGCCATTTGGCACTGGCGAAGCCTTTTTCCCGCTTTCCCCGAATTGTGTTCGGCTCGTGCGTCCGACCATGGAATCCATGGAACTCTGGACGGGTGGCGCAGGCGCGCCCATGAAGCTTCGCTTCGAATATCCCGTCGAAGGCGTTTCCGTCGAAGAATTCAAACACCACTGGAACGAAAGTTTCTACCGCGAAATGATGACTTACCCGGTATTGAATCGCCTCGACCGCGAAAAGGGCGTTCAGTATTATTATCAGAAGGGCAACCTCGTCGTCCGTAACGCAACAGGCTCGAAAATGACTAAAATCGAGCCGGCCGACCGCGTTCAAACCCTCAGCGATATCTTCAAACTGTCGCCAGATATCATTGAACGTGCGCTGAATATCTTGGAAAAACGAAAATAAACAAAATTTAATTTGTTTGCACTGTTCTAAAAAGTCCTGATTTTCAAAAAATGACGAATTTTACGTAAAAATCAAAAAATAGCGGCTGTTTTTACGTAAAATTTTAATGTTGTCTGTAAAAAGTTCTGAAAAATGCAAGTTTTGATGGCGGTGGCGTTCGTTTTTTCCCGGATAATCCGCTTTTGGTCTGGAAAACGTCCAAAAACCAGATGGGAAAACTTGATTTTTTAGAAAATTTGGTTAGTTTATATGAAAATTTACGTAAGAAAACGAATTTTTCCTCAATTTCTTACGTAAAAATCGAGCAAAAACTCGCAACAACTCATAAAATCGAGCAAAACCGCTCAAAAGCCGAGCGACAATTCGCGCAACCGCACGAAAACTTGCTGCAATTCGCGCAACCGCGCGAAAACAGTTTATTTCAGCTTCTTGAGTTCGTGCATCATCATCGCCATACCAATGACGGCGGCGCCTGTATCGGCAATGGGCTGTGCCAAGAACACGCCTTTCAGTTCAAAGTAGTGCGGCAAAACGAGCAGGAACGGAATCAACAGGATCACTTGACGGCACGCGTTCAAGAACATGGCTCTGAGCGCCTTTCCTGTTCCCTGGAAAAAGTTTCCCGACACCATGCCGAAGGGGATCATGAAAAATGCGGCGGTAAAGATTCGCATGGCCCAAGCGGAGACCTGTTGCAATTCGAGATCGTTCGGGGCGAACGGGGCCACAAACGCTTCAGCCTTCCACATCACGGCAGCCCAGCAAATGAACATGAACGCGCCCGCATAAATGAACGAGAACTTGAGCGTTTCCTTGACGCGACCGTTGAGCCTTGCGCCGTAATTGTAGCCGATAATCGGTTGCGTTCCGTGGACAAAACCCAAAAGCGGAAGCACGATAATCGAAACCACGCTGTTGATAATGCCGAATGCCGAAATCGCCAAATCGCCACCCGAAAGAACCCCGCTTGGCTTGATGCTGATGTTGCCGTAAGTCGTGAGGCTCCAGGCTAAAATCGCGTTCATAAGGCTGTTGCAAATCTGCATCACCGAAGGCGGCAATCCCAAAATGTAAATCTTGCGCACATAAGCGGCATGCAATTTCATGTGACGCCAGCGGATCTTGATCGGCGAAGACTTTTTCACGAAGAATTGCGTAATCAAGCTGCTGGCGACCAACTGCGAACAAATGGTAGCCCAAGCGGCGCCTTCGATTCCCCAATGGAACTTCATAATGAACAGCCAGTCCAAAATAATGTTGGTCACGGCGCCTGCGATTTCGCGGAACATGGCCGTTTTGGGGTGGCCCATCGAGCGGATAAAGTGGTTCATGCCGGGCGCAATCGTCTGGAATACGGCGCCGCACAGCAAAATGCGCATGTAGCTTTCGGCAACGGGGAGCGTCTGCTCACTCGCTCCGAACAACTTCAGGAGCGGTGTCATGAAAACCTCGCCAAAAGTAAAAGCGAGAATCGCCATGATAATCAAAAGCGAAAACGAGTTGTTTAAAATGATGCTCGCTTGGATGTACTTCTTTTGCCCAAGGCGAATGGCAAAGAGCGTGTTGCCGCCCACGCCGACCATCATCGATAATGCCATGATGAAAAGGCAAATCGGGAAGCAGAGCGTAATGCCTGCAATACCCAAGCTTCCGACGCCCTGCCCCACAAAAAAACGGTCTACAATATTGTAGAGGGCATTCACGCACATGCTGATGATGGCGGGAACTGAAAACTGCAAGACAAGCTTCGGGATGCTTGCCGTGCCAAAGGAATTCAGGCGTTCGGAGTAAAATTCACTCATTGCGCCCAAATATAGCAAAAGGCGAGTGTAGCGCCAATACTTGTATTGGCATTACCGAGCCGAGCTATATGCGTTCCGAAGGAACGCTCAATTAGTAATTTTTTACCATTTTCGGTAGAGCGGATTATGCGTCCGCCGTGACTCCTGTCACCCTTACATTGTCAGGTTTTGCCAGCTTTTAGTCTGTTGCTACTTGATTCTTGCCGCAGTTCTTGGCCACATACAGCAAACGGTCGCTTTCGGCAATAAGCTCGTTTATTTGCGTCACGTTGCTACCTTCTTGCGATACAAGCCCAAGGGAAATCGTCACCGGGATAATCGTATCCATCCACGAGAAAATGTGGCGTTCAATCGTCGAACGCAATTTTTCGGCGCGTTTCTTTGCGTCTTCGGGCGAGATTCCACTCATGAGCAGCAGAAATTCTTCGCCGCCGTAGCGGCAAAGCAAGTCGGAATCGCGCTTTTCATCGTTCAACTGTCGGGCGACTTCTTTTAGAATAAGATCACCGCATTGGTGCCCCCAAGAGTCATTGACTCGCTTAAAGTCATCGACGTCGATCATTATGATGTGGATAAAAGAATTGTTGCGGCGCGCGAATACAAGTTCGCCAGCGGAGCGGTCCATGAACGCCTTGCGGTTTAAAATGCCTGTCAGCGAGTCCATCGTGGCAGCCTCGTAAAGCTCGCGGCTAAACGCCTCTTCGCTCGGGTCCTTGTAGGCGACCTTTAGCACCATCTTGCCGATTTGGAGCCTGTTGTCGGAATCAAGAATTTGTTTGTGAACAAAATTCCCGTCGACGAAGGTGCCGTTTGTACTGCCGAGGTCTTCTACGGTAACGTTCTGGCCGTCAAAAGAAAGGGCGCAATGCCTGCGGCTCACCAGCTCGTCATCGAAACGGATGTCGGCTCCTTGGCCACGTCCGAGAATTATGGTTCCTTTTTCGAGCGGAATCTGCGTGAACTCGCTTTGTGGGTACAGGACTATCAAGTACGGATGAATGACCATTTGGTTGAACCTGATGACGTTGTCGTTGTTGATGATGGTTTCATCTTCCATAATAATCCCTCGCGTTAACGCTTACCCAACACCAAATATAGGATAGTTTCTGGTTTGACGTTCCTGTAACCATTAAGTTCAGTCAACGAAGCTCTGCCAATTAAAACCTATATAATACAATTATGATACACCTTGTCTGTAAGTAAAAATTTACACTGCGCGGGCTGAATTTTAAAACGTAAATTATTTGTTGAAATAATGTGAATAAATACGTTGATTTACAAACATAAATTTTTTTTCACATTTCTTTAATAGAAAAAATTTCCTTTTTTCAATTAAAAAAGTAGATTTCATGCGGTGTAGTATATCGAGGAGGATTGTCTTCTTGATGTTCTGCGTGGTCAGAGAGAACCAAAATGGATAGAAATACAATGAAGAACACAATGAAATCCTTAAAATTATGGGTATTGGGCTGTGTTATGCTCTTTGCTGGTGTCCAAAGTGCATCAGCAGCACTTAAAGGGTGTGAGGGCACCGTTTATCTTAAACTTCCGGATGGCTGGACTACCGCTTTTACAGCTGCCGGTGGCAACTTTAATCCCTTTAAGAAGAGTACTACGTACCCCAGCTGGTATGAAATTTCTACGGCACAAATTGGTGGTACCAATAATCCGGATTTTTTCCACATCTCCGTTGCTAGAGATGACTATGGTCAGGCGGGTGGTATTACTCGTACCCAGATTGGCAAGAACGTCCAGTTTCAGGAAGCAAGTGGTTTTACCTGCAAGGATTTTGGAAGTAAAAACGAACTTTGGATTCAGCCAAGTTTTGATGATCCTACCAAAACCTTCTTCAAGGGCGATGCTCCTCAAGTAAAGTATTTCTATGTCTTCTTGCCGGACAATGGTATTTGGAAGAGTGCTACGCCGGTGATTAATGAAGATGGCAAAGAAAGCCCAATGGATATCGACAACGATCACTGTGGCTGGTATTACAAACGCTATGTTGATGTTAAAGAGCTTCCGACAAAGGTCTTTATCCGTAGGGATGATGATGAAGATATGAAGGAGGCTATCGGTTTCGGTGGCGAAAAAGCTGCCAAAGAAGGTAAAGCTCCTGAAGCAATTGACTTAGAAAAGATGTTTAAAATTTATGACAATCAGTTAGGTACTGATGAAAAAATTCTATACTTTGTTGCTGATGAAAAGCAGGCCGCTGCACTTGATGGTGTTGATTTTGGTTGGTATGTAGCTGACCCTGGAATTTCGGGGACATGCACGTATAGTATTGCTGCTGTTATTTATGATACCGATGCTCAATTGCACCCGGCATTCTCTTGCTATGGTGGAAATGGTGATCCCCAACCGCACGATCCGAATCCAAGTCATGATGAATGCCAAAAGGTGAATCAGACAAACGCTACTAAAGGGGTTGACGAGAAAACGGCTCTTAGGGCTATTTATGAATGTATTGGCGTGACTCCGGGTGTTGTTGAAAAAACTTTGGATAGGGCTACTCAAAAACCGAAACTTTCGGCTGCCGGTAAAAAATGCTTTATTGATGAAAAGTATTTCAATATGCTCTTCAATTATACTGAAGGTGTGAATGAAATGAGTTGCTTTGATTTACCGTTTAATCGTGCTGACGATGGCAAGTGGGAATTTAATTCTGATACCTATACGAGTGGACGTCTTAAGAACCCGACTGTGGGTGGTTTTTATCCTGTAGAAGATACGCAACCAACTGATCTTGAAGAGGCTTTGCCGGGGCAGACTCCTGCTCCGTTAGCTCGAACCAAAAGAAAGGCTGAGGGGCCTGTCCACTATGGTCCTGTTTTCCGTGAAATTGATTCTAAAGAAAACGCTCCTTTAATTGATATTATGTGTAATGGACCCGGTTGGAATAAAGGTATCAAGTGTGATAATCTCTTTGTTGGTAATAACGATGATGAGACAATGGTTGATATGCTGAAACTCCCTACCGGTACGTGCATGTACGGTTGGAGTTGTCCGGATAAGGCTCCTGCGGATTGGACTTTCTTCAAGGACGGTACGGATACTGTTTCTACAGCAGCTAGCGCAAGTTATCGTTGGACTTCTGACCCTGCTACAGATACTAAGGGTAATGGCGGTCGTAACCAGCATTTCTGCTTTGAATCTAAAGGTCAATTCCGCTTTAAGAAGGGCCTCAAGTTCAGCTTCCGTGGTGATGACGATATTTGGGTTTATATTGACTATAAGCTTGCTGTGGACCTTGGTGGTACCCACCTTGCAGCTCCGGGCTATGTTGATTTGGATACGTTTATGCCTGATGCAAAGCTTGATTCGATGTATGATATTCATATCTTCTTCTGTGACCGTCGTACGACGATGAGTAACGTCCGTATCAAGACGAACATGTTCATCGATCAAAATACATCTGCTGACGCAGATCGTGTAGGTAATACTATGAAAGATGGGTATATTCAGTATGAACTTATCTATCGTGAATCAGGCGGTAAAGGCTGTGCTTCTTTAATGAAGAAAGATTCTATAATACGTGGTGATGAAATTCTTAAGAAGAATCACAAGGTTTCTTACATCTTTGCGCACGATAAGGCTGGTACAGACGTTATTTGTTCTGAAGAAATGTTTGCTGCACAAAAGGGTTGTGTGGAACAAAATGGTAAATACCTGATTGATATTTCTGACCTAACTCATCCGATTGTATATGGAGACAAGCTTTTGAATGGAGCTCTTCTCCCAGGTAATTACTATTTAATTTATAAGATTGACGATGATAAGGAAATCTTGTGGGATACCCAGATCAAGGGATCTGTCGGTGTGGTTACTCGTAATGCTGTTATTATTGATGGTAGTACTACGAGCTCAGAAATTAAGTTCAAGTCTTCTGCAATGGGGTCTGCAAACGTTCCGACTATAGAGCAGATGATTCCTATCTATATCGGTGCTATTAATGATGAGTGTGGTTCTGATGAAGCTTGTAAGGCTACGAAACCGCTCCAGTTGTTGCCTTCTCCTAATGATAAATATTCCTTGGAGGTTACTGATTCCACTGGTGCTGATGTTTCAAAGATTGTTAATTTCTATCAATTGAGTAAAGGTCAACTCTCTATGGTTAATCCGAAGAATCTCACAATTGGTCCTGGTGGTATTGATACCCTTTATGTTACGATTCCGTTATCTCTATTCCGCAGTGCGAACAGGGAAAATATTGTTGTCAATGTTGCTAAGAGTGGTTTCAAGGCTAAACTTAACTTCTTTATTCCTACACTTGTCTTTGTAGAATCTGATTCTACTTTTGTCACAAAAAGTTCTGATTCTGACGATCAAAAGCCTCACATGATGAATTCTGAAGTTGTTAAGTTCTACCTGGTCGCTCTTGATGGAAATACTCCGTGTGGCTCCAGATGTAATTTTAATGTGACCGCTAATGGTTCTAAGACTTCTGCGGGTTTGATTGTGGATTATGGTGAAAGTACGGATAGCACCATCAAGGTTGTTGATGGCCGTGCTACGATTTCTATCATTTCGACGAAAAAGTTCGAATCAACGATGCCGTATGCTCAATGTGGCACGCCCAGCTGTAATGGTACGGCGACAGTCCATGTGAAGGGTCCGAACTTATATATGGAGGCTCTTTATGTCAACTTGCAGTTTGAAGAACCGCCGGTTCCGACCCCGATTATGGCTGACATCTTTGACGTTCATGGAGAACTCCCGACTTCCAAGATGAATATTGGTAAGGAAGGTGATGGTTACTTTAGCATGCAGACGGAATACCTTGATGGTATCGGTGACTCACTTGCTGTTTACTACTATCGTAAGTTCCATAAAGACTCCCTCCCGGAAAAGATTGCGGTCTTCTGGGATGAAGATGAAAAGGACTCTGTGGTGTTTGAAAAGGCCGAAGTTGCAGCCGGTGCTACTTGTGGTGCAGCCGCTGGCCTTGCCGACTCGCTTTGCTCTCCTGTAATCACGTTGGGTGGTAAGAAACTGTCGAAGAACGTGAAAACAGCGGGTACTGGAAAATTCAAGTCTTGGGCAACGTATAAATATAAAGGAAAGACTGTCACAGAGCCTTTCACATGTAACTACGTTCTAGACCGAATTGCTCCAGTTATTATCTCTGCTAGAGCTTCGTCAGATGAATCTTCTGCTAAACTTAAGATTGAGTTCTCTGAACCTGTTCAGAAGACTACGGATGGTATCAGTAAGGGTGATGCAGTGCTTTCGTTCTACATCAATAATGGCAAGAATCCGCAGTTTACTGAATATATTCCGTTGAAAACGGGTGCTTCGATTCCGGCTGAAGCTCGTACGGGTGTCATGAACTTGTTCTATAACCCGGATGGCTTGTTCCCGCAATCTGGTGACTATATCCACTTCGGTAGTATTGCTGGTGTTGGATTCTTTACGGATTCGTCTAACTATGCGAAAGTAATTCCTGGTTCTGATACTCTTCGTCCGGCGGACGATGCTGATTACAAGTGGAATGTGGCTCCTGGCTATAACGCTACAGAGCGTCGCCCGTCACCGTGGGTTTTGATTTCTGGTGAAGTTAGCTCTTACGCTGTCAGAATTATTCCTTCTGCAGTGGGTGGCATTCCGAGAACTCCGAGTGAATCTGCTGATTTGGATCCGTTTGATATCTTTACTTATGACGCTACCAAGGATGAAACTGACTTTAGAAATGATATCCGTGGTGGTCAGGGCGAATTTACTAAATACGGTTTCGTTCCTCAGGGCTGGTTTGTCAAGAGCGATATGGGTGCCTTGATTGAATCTAAGGAAGAGTATGTTGACGTCGATAAGAAGAATGTGTTCTTTAACTATGAATTCTCCTTGTATACGAACTTGGGTACTCATGTCGGTACAAAGAAGGGACGCATCTACTGCGATGACGACAAAAACAAAGAAGTCAATAATAGATACTTCTTTGGTGGTGCTGGTCAAGACTGCGTTGGCAAGCGCATGAACTTCTTTGTCCTGTGGAACATGAAGTCTGGCAAGAAGCGCTTGGTGGGTTCTGGTGCCTATGTTTCGAAGCTTAAGACTTACGTGCAGCTTGACAACTTCGGTAAGAAGAACAAGTTCGACAAGAGCGAAATGTGGGGCGTCCGCCATAACGCAAAGGTGCTTGGCAGCTACTTCCCGATTATCAAGACTAATAATCCGTAATAGCGCTCTTTAATGATTTTTTAAAGTCTCCCTTCGGGGAGGCTTTTTTTATCTACCGTCTCAGTTTTAAAGTCTATATTTGCACTTTATTTCTATATTTAAAGACATGCGAAAGTTTATAATTGCAGCTTCTTTATGCGCTATGGCTTGGGCCGGATCGCCAACTGATATGGATTCTCTTTTCCGTGGTAACGAGTACAAGCCGACGCTTAGTGCATCGCTTCGCGATACGACGAGTTCTGTAGTGCCTGCCAAGGTCACTGGCAAGAATGACAAGGGGGATGGTTTCTACATGCTTCAGTTCGAAGCTGTTGGCGATTTTGACGCCGCTCAAAGGCGCAAGGCCCAGCTCTCTGCAAGCACCGGCTATACCATCCAGGTTGTGTTCGATACGCCGTTCTACAAACTTCGCGGTGGTGGATGGAACAAGCGCAAGGTCGCCGAAGACAAGGCTCGTGAGCTCTCTGCGTATAACATCAACGCTTTTGTCGTGAAGATTCGATAGCGCTAGTCTGAGCGCTTAATGCACAAAGAGCAGGTTCTTGACCTGCTCTTGTTGTATTTGTTCTCCCTTGTCATTCCCGCCTCCGAACGGGAATCTCCCTTCTATAAAAGAAAATGCCCGCTTTTGCAGGCATGACATAGGAAAAAAGCATCCTTATTACATAGTCTACTGTCTACTTCCCACTGTCTACTTCCTACTTCCTACTTCCTACCGCCTACTTCCTACTGCCTACTTCCTACTGCCTACTTCCTACTTCCCACTTCCCACTATTTACATCACGCCGAGTATTTGCTTCATGCTGTGGTCGTCGAGCTTGATGAGGGCGCGTTCTTCTGGTGGCACGTAAGCCATCTTGCGCTCGTTGTCGGGCCTCTTGGAGCGGTCGCGGAGCACAATTTCTTTGTTCGTGCGCGAATAGAAGAATGGCCCTGTCTTGATGAACTGTTTTTGGTGCAGAGCCTGCTTAATGGCTTCGTTCAAGGCGGCGGTCATCTTGGGTGTTGGATGGTCTATGTGGTGCAGTTCCAGAAGTCTCAGCACCAACAATTCCCCATGGATAGGCGATTCGCTATCGACGTAGAACTTTAGCTGCTTGATGAGCTTGTCTATCGGCTGTTCTTGAATGTCCGAAGAATCATCGCCAGCATAATGGACTACTTTATAGGGCTCTGCTTGAACTCTGCTATTTTGTTCCGCCTCATCGAGAGAATCGTCTTCTTGTGGTGGCGGTGCGACGCTTTGCTCAATCGCTATCGTTGCGATGAGGTTTTCTCTTTCATCGGCATTTGAAATGTTCCAAAGCGGGAGCCACATGTTCAAAACGGTCCAACCGAACCTCGAAAGCATGGTCGGGCGAATGTATTCGCGGTCTTCGATGGATTCGTTGTAGGTGCCATAGTTACAGTCACTTTCAATAACAGCGAGATAGTGCTTGGGATTGTTGGCGTCAATGACAACCGGCCCCACTGGAATGTTGCCCGGTGCAATATAATCTTTAAACGCAATAGATTCTTTTTTGAGCGCTTCTTTAATTTGTTCGTTGAATGTGGATTCTTGCGCGGTTAAATCTATTGGCGCGTTGTCAAAAGATGGTTTTGTTTTGAGCGACTGGACCCATTCCTGGAATAGGCTTGGCTTTGCGTTTGTTAGTTTTTCGGCTTCATCGTTCGTCATGAACAAGCAAAGGCTTTGCTTTGCAAGAGTTGTGCAAATGGCAAGCTTGCTGATTTCGCTAGCGCCTTTTTCGCTATTGGCGTCTGCACATACGAATATGACGTCTCGGTATAAATCAACGGCGCGTTCAACGGTCTTGATGTAGAATTTGTTTTGCAAATTCCCTTGAGTAAAGAACCTTTGGGCGTTCTGATTTTTTTCGAAAAGCTTTTGCAGCGCCGCTTCAATTTCTTTGCATTGCGATTGGTTCGATGCGACAATGCCGAGAGTTTGGCCCGGATTCTTTGTGGCGTGTTGTACCGCTTTTTCCGCAATGGCCGCAATCTTATCTTGCGCCAATTTGAGCGTTTGCAGCTTGTTTGTTGTGTGTACCGAATTCGGGAATTGTGCTATTTCGTTGTAGTAAATTCGATTATTCGCGAAACTGAATAGCGTTGGATTTGCGTACTGCGCTGTGTACCCGATAACGCGTGTGGGAACACCTTTTCGGAGCGATGCCGAAAGTACGTTGTCCTTAAAGAAAATGGAAGGCGACGAAATTTCCATGTTGCAGGCGTCTATTGAGAGTGCTTCCAACATGGGTGCATATGGATTTCCTAAAAGAATAACTTTTTTCGAATGATAAATTCCAGGCATGACTTCGGCAATGGTCATGCAGTCGGCATCCAAGAATAATGTTACATCGAAGGTTTCAAAATTTGAATCGTAGGATTGAGCTAAAGTAATGTTCTGGAACGAAGCGGGATTTTTTTCGGCGACTTCGTGTGCGGCACGGAAGTTCGCGTTGCAGAATTGATCCAGCAAGGTCCTGTATTGCTTGCTCTTCTGTTTTCGATTTTTCGAAGATTGGCTGAACAACTCCGGACATCTTGTGCTTGCGGCCTGCATTTGGCCATTTGTCCAAGCGCGGATAAATGCCAAGGGAAGATCCTTGTTCGCGTTGTTTGAATCTTCCACAAATTCTGCGAGATTTTCACATGGCGAGTCGTTGATGTTTTCCATGTGTTCGCGAAGTTGCAGATAAACGTTTTGCTTGTTCCATTGCGTTGCCAAACGTTCTATTTGGCCAAACCACAAATCTACACTCGGAATTTCCAAGGATTCGGTTAAAATAAGTGATTTGCTGATGCTTTGGATTTTATGTTGTAGTTCCTTAACTCGTAACCGGATGTTGTCAAAGTCTTCGAAGAAAGGCTTGAACAAATACCATTTTTCAAGTAGCTGCATCAGGTAATCGTATTGATCGCTGTTCTTGATGCGTGCGCGGAAGACGTAGTATTGTCTGATTTTATCAGCTAGATCGTTCCAGTCTGTTTTTTCAAATTTCCAGTCTTTACCCAGCAAGCGTGCGGCAAGTACAGAAGAATCCTTGTATTTGCGCTTGTATTCCTGAATTTCGATAAGCTTGTTTATTTCCTCAATGAGCATGTCATCGGAGGTGATGCTCTTGGGATTCTTGAATACGCTGAGCAGAAGGCGCTTGGGTCTGCGGTAGTGGTCCGAAAGCGATTTGAGAGTGGAATTGAGACTTTCGGCAAATTCGTCACGAGCCGCAATAACGTTCTTGTCCACGGCATCGTCGGTGAATACGTCAGAACCTTTACGTCGGTAATCGGTCCAGCGAGCGCCTGCACTGGGAAACTCGTTCAGATCGTCTTGATAGGCGACCCATCCGCTTGAATGCAAGTTCCATTCTTCAAAAGCGGGAGTGCCGTTGTCGAAATATTTCTTAAGTACTTCTATCAATCCCAGAATGTCGGCAAGCCTTGTTCCTGATGGATAGAGATTTGATTTGATAATGTTATCCGAGAACGGCTTGATGGCTTCGATTAAAAGTTTAGCTTGTTCAAGTTCCTTGCCGATAGCGTTTTTGCGTTCTTTCGAAACGGCGGGCAACATGATTCCTTGGAACGCATTGTAGATTTCTATTCCGTTTTCGCTGAAGAATAGTTCCTCTATCTTTTCAAGGCTCGAAAGCATGGACTTGAATTTGTCGTAGCGGACATTTTCGATGCCCGTGAAAAGTTCGCTTTCGAATTTTGTTTTAAACGGTTTTAAATTCGAAATCTTGTCAAAAAGCTCCGAGAGCTTTATTCCGCTTGGCTTGAGCGGAAAGTTGACGGAGTCGTAGTAGGTGCGTAGCTTTGAACGGATCTCGATGAGCGAGTTCTTGAGTGTGCTGCGCTCGGGGCCCTGGAATGAACGATATGGCGGTTTCCAGGTGTTATCAAAATTGAATTTTGTGATGGCCCTGCGGCTTATAACGCAAACTTTTTTCTTTTTCAGTAAACAATCTGCGGCGATGTTTACTGCCACTTTCGCTTTTTCTGCACCGGGAAGCGTTTGTATGGCAAAGGCAAAGTTTTCGTCGTTAAGTGCGTCGATGACGGCCTTGTTTGTTTGCGAATCTGTTATGTAAGGAAAGTAATGATCGACTGGATTGAAAATGTGATCGTAGGGAACGTTGTCGAATAGTGAAGGATGTGGCAAGAATCCTTCGTTCCCGATAGTCGCTATGAAAAATGCGTTGTTTGCTGCTTTCGATGTTGTCCAACAGTCGTCTATGAGTCTCTTCTTGAGAAGCAGGCTGTTGGTGCTGTAGAACGTGATGCAGAAACCATTGCGTGTAAATTGCCAATCGTTTCTGGGGGCAATCCTTTTTTCGAGTGTGTCAAAAAATTTTTGAAGATCAAATGTTCCGTTTTTGTAAAAGTCTTCTGCAAGCGGATACTTGATTCTTTTGTCGAGGGCTTGGAGCGCAATGTTTTCGACGGGCGCACGAGCCGAAATGGCTACGGTATCGTGTCCAGCGTCGTAGGTCAGTGGAACCAAGAGCGCAGGGGCGAGCATTTTATCACCATGCTTGATAAATCCCTTGGCCATGAACAAGTCTTGGTTGCAGAAATCTTCAGTTTTTGATTTTAATATTTTGCGGAACGCTTCGAGGTCGGCGGTTTGTTTTTCTTGATTGTATTTTGTGGAAATAGGAAAGAACTGCGCCAGCGCACGAGGCTTTTGTTCTTTTTGCCAAGCTTCGAAAAAATCGTCTCCGTTGTCTAAAAGTAACGGGGATTGAATATGGTTCTTTTGCGTAAAACAGAGTAGGCGGTCTTTGCTGTCAAAGGCGGCCGCTTCTTCGCGAATATTTTCTATAGTAGTAGACACAGACGTTGCAGTCATACCACGAATATAAATTTTTTTTTGCAATTTGCGGTTATAGCCGCTCCATAATTATAGACATTGCGTCAACGAGTGTGATGGGTTTATCACTTTCGGTCATACGAGCCTTGTAACAGACGCGTCCGAAAAGCATTTCGGGAGTGATTCCCGCCTCCTTGTCTTGCCTTAGGCTGTGGGCGAGTTCCCGCTTGGAAAGCTTCTTGTTGTTCTCGTCGACGATTAACGGGTGGTGCAGGTAAATCGGGCGTTCTGTGCGGCCTAGAGCTTCCATCAAAGCGATTTGTCGGGCCGTAGAATTGCGGATATCTTCGCCACGTACGATATGTGTAATATTTTCGTCAATATCATCGACGCACACGGCAAATTGGTAGGTCCATTGGTTGTCGCGATCGCGGATAGGGAAATCCCCGCATTGGAGTTTAGGGTTCTCGTGGAAGTCTCCCAAACGGAGGTCGTGCCAGTCGATGAATTTATCAGGAACGATAAAGCGCAAATTGTGCGGCACAGTATCGATACTTCCGACTTCCGACTTCCGACTTCCTACTACATTAAAGCACTTTCCCTGATAAACTATCTCACCAGTTTCGCTTTGAGGATTCTCGGCGAGGAGTTGCTTGCGACTGCAATAGCATGGATAAACTAACGACTTTTCTTCGAGTTTTTGCAGCGCTGCCTTATAAATCTCGTTTCGCGCACTTTGTATGCTTTCGGAATCATAATGAAATCCCAACCAGGCTAAATCTTCGCGGATGCCCTCGATATAAGCGGGACGCGCTCGGCTCTGGTCGTGGTCTTCTATTCTCAAGTGGATCTTTAAGTTCCATTTTTTTGCCGCTGCCCACACATAAAGTGCCGAAAGCAAATGGCCTTCGTGGAGGTAGCCTGTGGGGCTTGGAGCAAATCGAATTTTTCCTGACATGTTGCATTTGTAAGACACATCACAAATATAAGTTGTAAAATTGTTACTAAAGTCACATATTTTCAATGAAAAAACGTAAATATTTTGTTTTTTTCGAAAAAAACGATTTTGTTATGTATATTATTGCAGTAAAAAGGGATGTCTCCCTGGAATACGGAGTAATTATGGGTGGAATGAAACTTCTTTCTAGAGCCTGCACGGCTCTTGTCTTTGCGTTTGCAGTTGATGCGTTCGCAGCGGATGTCGTAGCGACAGCTTCTAATGGAGCGATGGTCGTTTTACATGACAACGGTCGATGGGAATATCATCAGAACAACAGTAAAATTCGCGACGTGCGTGAAAGTGCTATCCCCGAAGATGCTAAATTCAATGTCATGGTTGAATACGAGACTCCGGAACGTGCGCGCAGAAATGTACGACTTGCAATGGAAGCGGAATTCGCTACGGAAGAAGAAATCAGGGATAGCCTGAGAAATGTGCCGAAGGGCGGCTACATTTATTTTCAGGTGAAGACTTCCCAAATCAAGAAGGGCATGCCTCGCAAGTTGACATATAGCTTGTACGATGGCAGTAAAAAGCCTATATTCAAGAAAACAGCTTTTGATACCGAAGCAGTCCCGAGCGAACAGAGAGGTGTTTCTAATTTGCTCGTTGTTCCTGTTTATGGCCACCCCAAGTCCAATGTTATGTTGGCTCGTGTCGAGGCTCGTGACGGGATGGAAACGCTGGATATCGATATCCCCGTTAGGTAATTTGCATTGCTAAAATTTGCGGTAGTCGATCTGGAAACGACCGGCGGACATGGTGAAGATAATCGGATAATGGAAATCGGAATCGCCCTGATGGACGGTTCCAAAGTTGTTGGTACGTATCACTCGCTTGTGGACCCTGGGCAACCGATTTCGCCGTTTGTCCGAGAACTGACGGGGATTACCGACGAGATGGTCGAAGGCCAACCGCAATTTGGCGCCATTGCAGAACATGTGGCGGAACTTTTGCGGGACCGCATTTTTGTGGCGCACAATGTTCTGTTCGATAACAAGTTCATGACAGCGGAATTGAAGCGCTGTTGCATCAAGTTTAACCCGCCGAGACTTTGTACGGTGAAGCTTGCGAGAAAAGTGTTCCCCGGGCAACCGAGCTATAGTTTACACAAACTAACAGAATCGTTGGGCTTGCCTGATTTTAATCACCACCGTGCACTTGACGATACGATGGCTGCGGCTGCTATTTTGAAAGCTGCACTTGAAAAAGTAGGTGAGGCTGGCGTTATGAAAAATGTGGTGAACTTGTCGAATGCGAAAAAGCAAGCCGTCGGCGCCGCAAGTGTGTCGTCATGCTGAGCTGTGAGGTTGCTCGCAAGTTCGCTTTGAGTCGTGAGTAACAATGTCACCCTGGAGCACCGCGATAGGGTCTATTATTTCTTGTCTGCATGGATCCTATCAGTCGCCTATGGCTCCTTCCAGGATGACAATGCAATCGTCATTCTGAACCCCGAAGGGGTGAAGAATCCATTATTTCTTCAACAGACCCATTTTATACTTGAGCTTTAAAATGCGGGCGGCGGATTCTTCGATGTGGCGCTTGTATTTGGAATTCTTTTCGGAAAGCTCCATCATGATGTCTAACATGTCTTTTGCTTTGGACGTGTAAGAAATCATGAGCATATCGTTACCTGCGTCAATGAGAGCAGAGACGAGGCGCTTGAAATCTTTATCTGGGTAGGCTTTGCGCGGTGAAATTTGCGTTTTGCCACTGGCCCAGGTGCGAAGCGAAGTGCCCCAGATGTCGTCGGTAAGCGTGACCATGTCCGGGAATCCGCGACGGGCCATTTTTACAATGTTGGCGTCAAAGACGGCGGGACGGCTGGAAATGCGCAAGAAGTGAACGCTTGACACCATCGTGACGGGGATGTCTTTGGATAGCGTTCTGAAAAAGCTTATGTTCTTGTCAATGGTTTCTTTGGGCGAGGCGCTGATAGCGATTTGCGAGTCACTGTTGGTCCAGGAGTCGTAACCGGGGAAGTGCTTTGAAACGCAGACGATGCCGTTGTCGCGCATGCCGTTGACAAATGCTCTTACTTTATATGCGTTTGATGTGTCGTTGCCCCACGAGCGGCGGCCCTCTTCCATGAAAGAATTGGATCCGCGGTGGTCCTTGGACGGGTCCAAAACAGGCGCTAGATTCATATTGATCTTGATGCTTTTTAGGGTTTGTCCGATTTTTGTAGAAATCTTGCGGATTTTTACGGAATCCATATAGCGCATTTCGCGGGCGCTTGGGGTGTTTCGCCAATGGTCGGAATACGATGACAATCGGTTGACGAGACCGCCTTCTTGGTCGGTGGCGACTAACAGTGGAATTTTAATGTTGCTGTCGATGTGGTTCATTCGCTCCATGTAACTGTCAACACTGCGGAGGTGCTTGCCAGTGATGAGTACGCCGCCGAGCTCGTTTTCAATGACGAATTGGGACGAGGTGAGGAACACCATAATCATTTGCCCCGCTTTTTGGCGGAGATTCATGGATTCCCATAAAGGCATAAGTGCGTTTGGCAAACCGTAAGGATTTTTGCCTTTGTAGGCGGCGCTTGACGACGATGTTGCTGCTGAAGATGAGCTAAACTGCGCGGCACTTGACTGCGCTGGGCTAGATAACTGCGAAGCGCTTGATTGCGCTATTGTTGTGGAGGACCGCGTCGCACTTGAGGATTGCACAGAACTTGAAGACGGCGCGCTTTCGGCGGAAGATTGCGCGATGGATGAAGAAGACTGTGTGGTTGCCGAAGATGAACTAAATGGCGCGGCACTTGATAACTGCGCTTTGGCCGATGAATACTGCGCAATGGCAGATGAAGACTGTGCTATTGCCGATGAAGACTGAGCAAAACTTGCAGAGTCTTTGATGGCGCGGATTGGCGAAGTGGCTTGTTGTTTGACGGAATCTGCTAATGGATTTATGAGGGTAAAGCGGCTTTCGGGCAAACCGTCAGAATGGGCTATCGAAAAAGCTCCCAAAAACGCAATGATAAATAAAATCCTTAGGTACATGCTTTAGAGGTATGAGGTATGGGGTCGCGACTTTGTCGCTTTGAGGTGAGAGATGTTTAAAAGTCTTGTGAATTTTGCCTTTGACTCAGAGTGCGAAGCACGACCTCATTCCTCAAAGGCTCGTAGAGCCGACCTCACTCCTCTTTTTTCTTCACGAATCGGCGCGGTTTGAATTCTCGTGGCGGGAACTCAAATTTGAGCTTGCCTTTGACAAGTGTGAGGTAAGCATCAAACAGGCGGCGAGTCTTGTTGCTGCGGAAACCCTTGATAAGCGAAGTCTTTTCGCCGGCGAGCAATTTCTTGATTTCGTCCAGCGGGAGTTCCTTGCCCAAAAGAATTTTTGGGAGCGTGATGCCGCTCGGTTCCTTTTTTACGTAGCTTTCGGAGACATAACCCGTGAGCGTTTCGTAGACGTCGGAACCGTCAACAGGTGACTTGCCGATAACTTCACCGAGTTCAATTTCTTCGGGCTTTTCGTCAAAGACGAATTCGATTTTGTTTTCGTCGTTGATGGTCAGCACTGCAGAAAATTCGGCGCCCTTCTTACTGCGGAATCCGGTAAGCGGTCCGATTTTGCGCTTGGTCAAAAGCTCGATGATTTCGCTTTCGCTAAGGTGCTTGCCGCCGACAATCTTTCGGATCACGATGCCATCTTCTGTCCTGTAGCGGCTCACTGTTTCGAAGACTTTTTTGCCGTTCACGGGGCTAAAGCTTGCTTCGTTTTCGGTATCGTCTTCCTTGAATCCTTTGATGTTTTTCACCATGGTCTTGGTCATTTCGACGATGCCGTTCATGAACGCTTCGCGCGATTCCTTGCCCTTGCTGATGAGGTCCATCTTGTATTCCCATTCGCCGGTGAGTTCTGGGCTGGTGAGGGCTTCGCAGTTCATGGCAGAAAGGACTTTGATGAGGTCGAATGCCTTTGCGGTCGGGATCATTTCCTTGCCGTCGCGGATAACGTACTTGTCGCTCACGAGCTTTTCGATAATGGCGGCTCGTGTGGCCGGCGTTCCAAGGCCGCGTTCCTTCATGGCGTCGCGCAGTTCGTCATCTTCGACGAGCTTACCGGCGCTTTCCATCATCGACAAAAGCGTGCTTTCGGTGTAGTGTGCAGGCGGCTTGGTGAAGTCTTCCTTGGCGTCAATTTCGAGCGTCTTGGCGGTGTTGCCGTTCAGCTTCGGGATGTTGGAATCTTCGTCGGATTCCTTGCCGTATATCGCTTTGAATCCCGGATCCACGAGAATCTTGCCTTCGGTAATGAACGTTTCATTTTCGACGGTTGTGATGCGGGTTGTGTTCAAGTACTGTGCCGGCGGGAAGAATACAGCGATAAAGCGCTGGCAAATCATCGTGTAGATTTTTTCTTCGGCTTCGCTTAAGCCCTTTGGTGCAACACCTGTCGGGATAATGGCAAAGTGGTCCGAAATTTTGGAATTGTCAAAGACCTTTGGCGTGCGCTTCACGTAGTTCTTGTCGAGCGCTTCCTGGGCGAACTTGGCGAGCGGGCCTTCGATTTTTCCGAGTGTTGCCTTCACTGGTGCCACGTAGTCTTCGGGCAGGCAGCGGCTGTCGGTACGCGGGTATGTGGTCGCTTTGTAATGTTCGTAAAGCGATTGCGCAATCGAGAGCGTCGTCTTGGCGCTGAATCCAAAGCGATTGTTTGCTTCGCGCTGGAGCGTGGTGAGGTCGTAAAGCTGTCCGCATTTTTGCTGGCTCGGGGCGGTGGTCTCTTCGATGGAGCCAGTCTTCCCCTTGCACTTCGCGAGGATTTCTTGAGCGCGGGTCTCGTCAAAAATCTGCTTGATGCGATCCTTGCCGTTTTCTTTATCGGTGGCGAACCACTTGCCTTGGTAACCGGCGCCTGCGTTGTCGAATTCGGCTTCGATGGTCCAGAACTTTTGCGGTTTAAAGCGGTTGCGTTCTTCTTCGCGCTTTACGATGATGGCTAGTGTCGGCGTCTGCACGCGGCCGCACGGCGTAATCTGGAACCCGCCCATGGAACTATTGTAGGCGGTGAGGCCGCGACTTCCGTTCATGCCTACAAGCCAGTCGGCTTCGCTGCGGCAAAGGGCGGCGTTGCGCAAGTTCACCATGTCTTCTTCGGTGCGCAGGTGCTCGAATGCATCCTGGATGGCTGCTGGCGTCATGCTCTGCATCCAAAGTCTCTTGAACGTCTTGCCCTTGAAGTTCCCCTTGAGGATGTAATCCACAATGTAGTAGAAAATCAGTTCACCTTCGCGGCCCGCATCGCACGCGTTAATAATAGTCGTCACGTCCTTGCGCTTGATGAGTTTTCCTAAAGCGCTGAGGTGCGCCTTGGTGGTGGGGAGGGCTACAAGCGGGAATTTTTCGGGGAGCATGGGGAGCGTTTTCATGTCCCATGCTTTGTAGCGTTCGTCAATATCTTTGGGATCGGCAATTCCAACAAGATGGCCAATCGCATGGCTAACGATGGTCGAATCACTTTCGTAGTAGGCGGTTTCTTTCTTGAATGTCTTGGCGCCGAGTACTTTGACCAAGTCTGCTGCTACGCTTGGTTTTTCTGCGATAATAAGGGTCTTGCCTTCAGCAGCTGGTTTTGCAACTCTTGTTGCTGTCTTGGTGGCGGTCTTCTTTGTAGTGGTCTTGGTTGTCGCCTTTGTTGTCGTTTTAGTCGTTGCCATTTTTATTTCCACTTGAATCGTCCGAACAGTCCGAACAGTACGGCCAGTACGGTAAAGGGGGCGTGTATGAATTCAACTGGGATGCACCACTTGAGGAGGTGTTCTTGCTTGAATATTTTGAGCCCGCGAATAATGAGTACCATGTCGCCGATGCATTTGCAAATTATCGCAATCAATGTGGCGACGAATATTTTAAAGCTGAATATCGAAAGCACCGCAGTTAAGCAGAGCATTACGAGGAACATGAATACCATCGAAAGTACAAAGACGATTTTCGGGGTATAGTAGATAGTCTTTGATGCCCAGCGTTTGCGTTGTTCCCAAAGAGCCTTGAGCGTTTCCTTGCCGCTTGTGGTGACGAACGTGGTGGGTGTGATGCAGTAGCGCATGGCCCAAGGGCGGTCAGCGGCGAGTTTTTGCATCAACAGGTCGTCGTCTCCGCTTTGGATTTTGATGACGCCTGTGAATCCATTCACGCTCTTGAAAAAGCTTTTGCGGTAGGCGAGGTTATTGCCTGTACTTGTGAGCGGGAGGTGCATGGCGAGGCCTGCGGTCCCTGCGATGCGGTAGATGAGCGTTTCCACTGCCTGCATGCAAATAATGAACGGCGATTTGCTGTCGGTTGGGATGTAGGAATGCCCTGCGACAAGTTCAATGCCAGGCTCGAATTCCTTGACGATGCCCTTAATCCAAGAAGGCTGCACGATGCAGTCCGCATCCGTAAGACAAAGAATTTCTCCATCGCATGCGTCGATGAGTTTGGAGAGCGCTTGCTTTTTCGGGCTCACGCCTTCGGGGAGGGAATCAATTGTTAGGACATGCAGTTTGTCGAACTTAGCTTCATATTCGGCGAGAATCTTCGGGGTGTCGTCCGTCGAGCGGTCGTCTGCCACCCAGACCTCCCATTCGCCTGCGTAATCTTGCGCCAAAACGGAGTTGAGCGTTTCGCGGATGCCCTCGGATTCGTTGCGGGCTGCAATCAAAACGCTCACCTTCGGCTGCGGTTCTGCATCGGCATAGCCTTCGCGCACTTGCCCGAGTGCACGATAAAAGCGCACTTCTAACCCGAGATAGAAGAGGGCAAGGGCTGCCAAAAGCCCGATAATCACGTATGTCAAAACCGTAAGGAACATTTTTCTTCGGCAAAATGTAATAACGTTTTTTTGAAAGTCAAAATCTGAGTGTGCGTTTGGTCGCAGATTTTTGCACCCGTAATATAATGGTAAGAATTTTTGTGTTTTACTCTATAAATATATAGATAAGTGAACAAATGTTCATTTTCCAGTAGAAAACGGACATCGATACCTCTTTGTACGTCTGAATGTGCTACTTTCAATGGCTCCAAGACTCGTTCAATTTTGATCACGTTTTGGAATCTGAAAAATGGATGTCGCGTAGTCCTTTGAAAAAAAAACATATGTGATGATTCTCACATCGTAATTTCAAAGTTCCATATATATGGAATATCACCCAAAAAACTGCGTTTTTGTTTACGTTTTTCCAACTTTTTACGAACTTTTCTCCATTTTGGTTTTAAAATGTTAGTTTTCATCTTCAAATAAAAATTCGGAGTCTGGGGTGACTTATGGAGATGCTTCTTAACTTTGATGATGCCGCAGCAGCGCTTTCACTCGATTACGTGTGCGTGTTTTATGTCGATGTCAAGACAAGTGACTACGTCATGCTTGATTTTTACGGAAAGCTTGCTAAACTGAATTTACAGCATACCCATAATTTTTGGGCCGATATTTCAGCCATTTCGGATGTCCTTGTGTATTCCGAAGATAAAAATTCCTTTATGGAATTGGTCAAAAGGGCTTCGGTCGGGAATTCTGGTCAAAATGACCAAGTCATTAACTATAAGGGTCGCCTTATGGTCGAGGGCGAAGCCGTATGGTTCATGATCAGGGCTGCTATTACGCATTCTCGTGGCCGTGACTTTTTCTTTATCGGTGTAGGTAACATCGATAAGCAGGAACGTGAGCAGATTGAACTGAAAAGTAAAGCATCGAAAAGCGAAACTTATAGCCAGATAGCAATGGCTCTTTCATCTCGATTTGATGCCTTGTACATGGTGAATTTAAAAACAAATCATTTTGCGATGTACAAGTATGAACGTACGTTCAGTGAATTGAAGGTTGGACTAGAAGGTAATGATTTCTTCAGCAGGATGATTAACGATGCCGCTAAGTTTGTTTATAAGGATGATTACGCGTTGGTGGCGGAATCCCTTAAAGAGGAACGCTTGTTGAAGGAACTGGACGAATATGGCACTTTTACGTTGACATTCCGTTCGAATTCTGCAAAAGGGCCGGTTTATGTAAAATTGATTGCTGCATATACCGACAAAGAGCATGTTGCCATAAGCATTACCGATGTGGATGCGCAAGTTCGTCGTGAACAGAGCCTTAGAACCACGATTTCTCAGAATGAAGTCTATGGACAAATCGTAATGGCTCTCGCAGAACGCTACGATGCTTTGTACATGTTGGACTTGGATACGGATCACTATTCGCTGTACAGGTCTGAACGCATGTTCAGTAAGGTGGATGTTGCCGATGAAGGTGAAGACTTCTTTAATCAGTTGCAGAAAGATGCTGAGCAAGTTGTCTATGCCGAAGATGTTCATCTGGTACAGTCCGCTCTTTTAAAGGAATCTTTCTTAAAGGAACTCGATGAAAACGGCATGTTCATGCTGAAGTATAGGCTGAATTCGCCAACAGGACCAATCTATGTGAGCTTGGAAGCTGTTTATTCAGACAAGAAGCATGTTGTGATCAGTGTGACCAATGTCGATGCTCAGGTGCGCCGCGAACAACGAATCAGGGCCGAAGCCGAAGAAGCTCATCAGAAAGCCTGTCGAGATGATTTGACGGGAATCAAGAATAAGAATGCTTATGGCGAGTTTGAACGCCGGATGAATAGTCAGATTATGTCTGGTCAAATCGGACCTTTTGCTATAGCAGTTTGTGATGTGAACGGACTCAAGACCGTGAACGACACGCTTGGGCATAAAGCCGGCGATGAATATATCAAGGCCGCTTCGAAGATTGTTTGCGATACGTTCAAACACAGTCCTGTGTTCCGCGTCGGTGGCGATGAATTTGTAGCTATCTTGAAGGGCGATGATTTTGAATCTCGCGATGACCTCGCCAAAACGTTTATGAATATCGCAAAACACAATGCCGAAGAAGAAAAGGTGGTTGTCGCTTGTGGCATTTCCGTTTTCGATAAAATGCATGACAATAGCGTTTCGGTGGTGTTCGAACGTGCTGATGCCCTCATGTACAAGAACAAAATTGCGCTGAAGAGCTGCCGTGAAGAAATCCTGAATGCGGCAAACCGCGCCCGCGCCATTGATACCCAAATGACGGCCGAGTTTAGTATAGTTTCTTGAGTTGCTAGGGCTGCTTCGCGGCAGTTGTGAGTTTCAACTAGTAACTATCAACTATTAACTAGTAACTCATAACTAGTAACTTATAAACACTAACCTTGACCCAATTTCCCCATTTTACTACATTTGTGCCACTTTGAGAATAGATATCGCACAAAAACTTACTGATTCCGAAGACCAACGAGTGGTCTGGTCCCATGCCGACGCTCCTGAAATCTTCGACGAACTGCACCTCAAGGGCGATCTGGTAGCCGAGGTGCTGGTTAGCCCCGAAGGCAACGGCAAGTGCCTTGTGACTGGTACCCTCTCTGGAGTGCAAACACTCACCTGTGTCCGTAGCCTGGACCTTTTTGACCGTCCGTTCAAAACCGAGATTGTTGTCGAGGTGGAACGCGGTGCATGCGCCCAGCAGGAACTCCATGACGACGACGATGACGTTTTCGCCTACACGATTCCGCAGACACAGGACTTCGTAGATGTTTCCGAGTGCGTCCGACAGCTGGTGACCCTACAGGAACCCATTGCGCCCGTGAAAAATCCTGACGAAGATTTTATCTTTGTAACAAACAATCAAGCTGGCGATGGTGCCGAAGCTGAAAAGCCTCTCGACCCCCGCTGGGAAAAACTCAAAGCTCTTAAGAGCAAAATGGAAAACAGGAGTTAAAAATGGCAGTACCTAAAAGAAAAACCTCGACCGCCCGTCGTGACAAGCGCCGCACCCACTGGAAGATGGAAGTGCCGGCTATGGCTACCTGCGATCATTGCGGTTCCGTAAAGCGTCCGCATCGCGTGTGCCCGGTTTGCGGCTTCTACAACGGTGTGGAAGTTGTTGATATGAAGGGTGCCGAAGCTTAATCTAGGAGGAATCCGTGATCAAAGTTGCACTGGATGCCATGGGTGGCGATTACGCCCCGAGTGTTTGTATTGAAGGCGCTGTTAACGCAGTCAAGAAAAACCCCAATATTCATGTGGTTCTCTGCGGACCGGAGGCCGAGGTCAAGGCTTCTCTCGAGAAGCTTGGCTATGCCGGCAACCAGATTTCCGTGGTAGATGCCCCGGATCCCGTGGCGATGGATGAACATCCTGTCATGGTGGTCAAGAAGAAGCAACATTCTGGCTTGGTGACTTGCGTTGCCTTGCAGAAGAAAGGTCTTGTCGATGCTTCCGTCAGTGCCGGTAACTCTGGCGCTATGATGGCGAGCTGCCTCATGATTCTCGGTAAGTCTTGCGACGAGTTCTCTCGTCCGCCTATCGGGGTTGCACTTCCGACAAAGGATCGCCGCATTGTGTTGGTCGATGGCGGTGCTAACGTTGATGAACGCGCTTCTACTCTTGTTGACTTCGCTATTGCAGGTTCTGCATTCGCCGAAGCTTTCCTCGGAATCGAAAATCCGAAGGTTGGGCTCTTGAACATGGGCGAAGAAGAACACAAGGGCCCGGCAGTTCTTCAGGAAACATACCAGCTCCTCAAGTCTGCTCCGGTTAACTTTATGGGCAACATCGAAGGCCGCGACCTCATCGCAGGCAAGGCTGACGTTGTTGCAACTTCTGGCTATACGGGTAACGTCGTGCTCAAGCTCCTGGAAGGCTTCTTTGAAATGCACCAGGAAATGTTTGGCACGATCGATACTCCGGCTGGCAAGCGCTTTGCCGAAATGTGGGACTATCGTGCCACGGGTGGCGCTTTGTTGCTCGGCCTCAATGGTATTGGTATCATCGCTCATGGCCGTTCCGATGCTATTGCAATCGAAAAGGCTGTGGATGCAGCAGCCAAGTATGCCGAAGCTGACGTTGCTAACAAGGTTAACGCACGCCTCGCTGCAATCAAGTCCGAGGAAGCTCCTAAAGCATAGCTTTTGTCTGCATTAAGACTTTAGTTGCAATTAGACGGATCTAGTGAACGCTAGGTCCGTTTTTTTTAGACGAAAGAACGCCCTTTGGGCTACAGACGAGAGAGTAGTGATTTAGCACTGTCATCCTGAACGTAGTGAAGGATCCAGTGAAATGGGCTATGGGCACGGACCTACGGTCTTTTGACGTCTTCGGCGTCTGCGGCTGCACTCGGTCATATCGTCAAGCAAGCTTGACGCTGCGACGCTCGTTTTTGCACGCTTCTGAGGTATGAGGTTTAGAATCGCACCATTGGTGCCTAACTTCATCCCCAAAAGGCTTGTGAAACAAACCGAACTCATAGCTCAAAGCCTTGCAAAGCAAGGCGACCCCACCGCCTACTTCCTACTTCTAACTTCCTACTAAGTTCTACCAACTAAGTTCTGCCTACCATTAATCACTATTAGAAATCACTGGATTCTTCACTCCACTTTGTTCCGTTCAGAATGACGCGTCCTTTCTACTGCTTACTGTCTACTTCCTACTTCTAACTTCCTACTAAGTTCTACCAACTAAGTTCTGCCAACCATTAATCACTATTAGAAATCACTGGATTCTTCACTCCACTTCGTTTCGTTCAGAATGACGCATCCTTCTTACTGCCTACTAACCCCTAACCACTGTCTACTTCCTACTTCCTACTTCCTACTAATTTATTATCTTGAATAACAAATAAATATGCTTTGGACGAACCGTCTGGCACCGGTGGTGTGACGGCTATTCTAAGCTTAAATCATTTGTATTCACCCATGACAGTTAATGTCATACAGGAGGTCAATTTATAATGCCTACGAAGTCTATTGTGACTGGCGCATCTCGCGGTATCGGTCTTGCCATTGCAAGAGAACTTGCGGCTCGCGGTTCTGATGTTGTGCTTATTTCCCGCGGCGGCTGCCCGGAACAGGCCGAAGCGATTGCAAAGGAATTCGGCGTCAAGACGTTCACATTCGCATGCGACGTGAGCAACTCCGAATCCGTGAAGGACGCTTTCAAACAAGCTATCGACGCACTGGGTGGCGTGGACTGCCTCGTGAACAACGCTGGCATCACCCGTGACGGTCTCGTACTTCGCATGAAGGACGAAGATTTCGATAACGTTATCGCAACGGACCTCCGCTCGACGTTCCTTTGCACCAGAGCCGTCCTCAGAACTATGATGGGCGCCCGCAAAGGTAGCATCGTGAATATCGCAAGTTTGAACGGTATCAGAACTCAGGCTGGCCAGGCCAACTACGCAGCTGCTAAGGCAGGCGTTATCGGCATGACCAAGTCCAACTCCATGGAATTCGGCTCTCGCGGCATTACTGTGAATGCTGTTGCTCCGGGATTCATCGATACGGACATGACGGCTGCCATGAGCGAAGAAACCCGCGCAAAATATGCCGCCCAGATTCCGCTTGGTCGTCTCGGTCAGCCGGAAGATGTCGCTAAGGCTGTAGCATTTTTAGCTTCCGACGATGCCAAATACATTACCGGACAGGTAATTGGTGTCGATGGGGGCTTGAACGCTTAAAAACATTTTATTAAATTTGGACAAAACTTTTTCCCATGGAGAAAAAAATGAACGAAGAAATTTTCAAGAAGGTCACTGACGTGATCGTTGCTAAGTTGGAAGTCAAGGCTGAAGATGTCAAGCCCGAATCTGAATTCGGTAATGACCTCGGTGCAGACTCCCTGGACCGTGTTGAACTCGTTATGGCTCTCGAAGACGAATTCGATGTCGAAATCCTCGATTCCGACGCTGAAAAGTTCCAGAAGGTTTCTGACGTTGTTGCTTTCCTCGAAGCACACAAGAAGTAATCTAGTTTTACTTTAGCCCGCAACAGTTGGGCAAAGATTGAGCTTTGGGTCCCCGGTTCCGCCGGGGATTCTTTTTTTACCGTCATCCTCGGAGCCTGTCATCCTAGAACTGTCATCCTCGGAGCGAAGCGTAGGGACAACTTCAAAAGGCGAGCGTTGCAGCTATGCTTGCATAGATATAACCGAGCCTAAGAGGTTGGGGCTTGCCCCCATCCATTATTTCTTGAACTCGCTTTTATTCCGGCATCGCCTTCTCGTTTATGAAAAGGAGGTGCTCGTTCTATGACGGATCGATTGGTGACTGTTGGCAAAAGACCTTGACCACAGACCAAAATCAGTTTATCTAGTAACTCAGAACTGGTAATTAGGAACTAGATTTTTTAATTTATGTCTGCATTTTAACCATATAAGGAGAATCTGTTGGAAGATCAAAATCTGCTCCACAAAATCCTAAAACTCTGGTTTCGCCAGAAGTCCGGTGACGGGCTTGAGGCTAAGCTTGGGTATAGGTTCCGCGATCCTGAACTGCTGGCTCATGCTCTTGTGCACCGCTCGTTTCTTGTCGGCAAGGATGTGCCTTACGCAAGCAATAACGAACGTTTGGAATTTTTAGGTGATTCTGTGCTCAACATGCTCACGACGGAATACTTGTACAAGACATATCCGTTGGATCCGGAAGGCGAGCTTTCAAAGCGCAAGAGCGCGATTGTTTCTGGACATGCCTGTGCTCAGTCATCCAAGGAATGGAATCTCAGCGAGTATGTGAAAATCGGAAAGTCCGAAGCCAAGATGGGCGGTCGCGGTAAGGAAAGCATTCTTGCAGATGCCTACGAAGCTGTGCTTGGCGCCGTGTATCTCGATGGTGGCCTCGAAGAAGTCCGTGCTATTTTGAACAAGTTTCATTTTCCGCGCGTACAAGAAATCATCAGCGCGACCGATTTTGTGAATTACAAGAGCGAACTTCTGGAATTTTGCCAGGGCAAGCTGCGCTGTTCTCCGGAGTACGTGATTGTCGGCGAAGAAGGCCCGGAACACCAAAAAGTGTTTACGGTCGAAGTGGTCGTGAACGGCAAGACTTATGCTCGCGGTCAAGGCCCGAACAAGAAGAAGGCCGAACAAGAAGCGTCTCGCTTATCGCTCGAAACGCTCAAGGCTGAAGCCGCCGAAGCAGAACAGAAAAAAGCCGAAACCCCGAAAATCAAGCAGCCCGCACACCACGTTGGATTGCCGTGATTTTAGTAGACTGTAGGAAGTAGACCGTAGGAAGTGGTTCGTATGTAGAGCCTGCGTTGTCACCCCGGCTAGAGCCTATGTTGTCATGCCCGCCTCCGAGCGGGCATCTCCTTTTTATTATCTTATCCTGCATGAAAACTTTCTCCCTCCGTACTTTACTTGCACTGCCGATGGCGGCGGCTCTCGCTTTTGCTCTTTCCGCCTGCAATGAATCCGGCGATTCTAAATCCGGCCAATCTTCGAAAAAAGGTACCGCCGTTTCCGAAGCGGATTGCCCGATTCTCCCGCTCGATTCTACTGCGACTGGCGAATTCGACCCGATTGCTTCCAAGGATGCCCGTGCTTGCGGCTCCATTACGCTTTGGGGCTCCGCCATGCCGAAGTCCTTCAATATGTGGGAAGACTACAACAGCTTTTCTGCCGAACTCATGAACATGATGTTCGAACCGCTCGTGAGCTTGCACAGTACCGAAGATAAGGAAGTCGGGATTCTCGCCGACAAGTGGGAAGTCTCTGAAGACGGCAAGACGTTCACGTTCCATGTCGATCCGCGCGCCAAATGGAGTGACGGCAAAGCTATTACCGCTGAAGACGTGCAGTTCTATTACGACGTCATCATGGACGAGAAAAACCTCACGCCGATTTTCAAGGTGGGCCTCAGCCGCTTTGACCGCCCCGAAGTCGTCGATAGCTTGACCGTCAAGATGACTGCGAAGGAATCGCACTGGGGTAACTTCTGGGAAGCGGCCGGCATGCTCGCATTCCCGAAGCACGTTTGGGGAGGCAAGGACTTCAACAAGATCCGCTACGAATTCCCGGTTGTGTCTGGCCCGTATATCATCAAGACGTTCCGCGAAGACCGCTTTGTTGAACTCCAGCGCCGTAGCGATTGGTGGGGCTTCAAGAAGAACTGGAACCACGGCAAGTACAATTTCCAGAAAATCCGCTACCGCTTTATGAACGACCAGACGAAGGCGCTCGAAGCGTTCAAGAAGCAGGACTTTAACGCCTATGCCATCTATACGAGCAGCATCTGGATGAAACAGACAGACTTTGATGCTGTCAAAAAAGGCTGGGCAGTCAAGCAGCGCATTTACAACAAGGAACCGATTGGTTTCCAGGGCATGGCCATCAACCTCCGTAAGCCGCAGTTCCAGGATGTACGCGTCCGCCGTGCACTCTCGTACCTCTTGAATCGCGAAGCGATGAATGAAAAGTACATGTACGGTCAATACTTCCTTTTGAATAGCTACTATCCGGACCTTTGGGCCAATAACCAGAACCCGACGGCGCCTGTCTATAGCTACAATCCTGAAAAGGCTCGTGCGCTTTTTGCCGAAGCGGGTTACAAGGTGAACGCTCAGGGCGTGCTCGAAAAAGACGGCAAACCATTTGCCATCAACTTCATCACGAGTCAGGAAGATTTGCGACACCTCACGCTGTTCCAGGAAGACCTCAAGAAGGTGGGCGTTGTGGCGACCATCGAACAGATGTCGCAGAGCACACTCCGTAAGCGCTTGGACGATGCGGACTTTGACCTTTACTGGGTGAACTGGGGCGCAGGCCGCCTCCGCGACCCCGAAGCAAGCTGGATTTCTACAACCGCATTGCAAAAGGGAACGAACAATCTCGCTGGTGTTCAGGACGCGATTGTCGATAGCCTCATCAATTTGCAGAAGACGGAATTCGACCTCGCGAAGCGCAATGAAATCCTTAAGGCGCTCGATAACCGTCTTGCAGAAATCGTTCCGTATGTGCTGATGTGGCAATGCGACCACCACCGCATCCTCTACTGGAATCGCTACGGCATGCCCGAAAAGGTGCTCGACCAGTTCAACCGCGAAGACGCAATTCCGGTTTACTGGTGGGTCGATCCGGTCAAGTCTGCCGCTCTCGATGCTGCGATGAAATCCGGCGAAAGCCTCCCCATCCCGCCGTTCGATATTAGATAGTAGGACAAATGCATAAGGTGAGCGCCGCGGTCAAGCTTGCTTGGACATGGTCGAACCGAGCATTTGGTACTTGAGCGAAGTGAAAGTGCAAGTAGACAGTAGGCAGTAGGATGTTGCGCTTCGCGCGCAGTTCTCAAATCTTGAAATGCAAAAGTCCCGGCTTGGCCGGGACTCTTTGTGTTTAAGAAACAATTTTAATCAGATTAGAAACTTGCCGCGATTGTTGCTTCAAGCGTAACCGGTATTTTGTCGTTGCCGTTGAAATATGCTAGGTAGTCTTTGCCAAAACCCAAAGAAACGTTCAAATCGAGTGAAAGTATATTGTTAATGGCGTAGGTTGCACCGATGTACGGGAAAATACCTATGTCACCGCTTGTCTTTGACGTTTCTATTTCTATGTCTGTGTTTTCATCTACTTTTACATTATTTTTCGGGTTACCCAAAGCAACCTTGAGCGAAAAGCCAACGTAAGGAGCTATTATTTCAGATACATTCGGGTCTAATTCTGCAATGAATTTCATTTGCATAGGAGGTCTAATCTTGTCTTTACCCTCAGTTGACATAGAAAGACCAAGTTCTGTTCCGAGAGCTACTTTCCCGAAATCTTGGGAGTACTGACCACCGAAATAGAACTCAAAACCGTCATTGTCCGAATATTTACCCGTTGGGAAGCTGACATCGAGGAATGCTGCGACGGTCGGAATAATTTGGTAACGTGCGCCATACGTCAAGTTCATCATGCGTTCTTGGTCTGCATCTTTGCCGTCCAAACGAGTCACGACGGCGAATGGGAGGTCTAGCCAAAGTTCCAAGTTCTGAATAGGAACATAACGACCTCTAACGGATACGTCTAGCTCTTTCCATTTGTCCTGAATCGTGAAGTCGTGGACTAGCTTGGCTTCGCCGCTATTTGCTTTCGGAACCGGGAATTGGCTGAATGTCGCAAAACTGGATGTGGCGAGCATGGCTGCGCCCAGCAAGATTTGTTTTAACATATTGACTCTCCTTGTTTCATTTGATTTTAATATAACAAAATATTACAAAAAGATTACGAAAATGTTTGATGGAATTTTTCGAAAAAAATAAAGCTAGCCCTTGATGTGGGCTAGCTCACAGAATTTTTTCAGCCGATTGCGGCAAAGTCTCTGTTAGAATTTGAATTCAAAATCCATGGTAAATCCGATGGCATCGCCTTCCATTGCAATTGAGGGGAGTTTGAGTTCTTCGCTGTTTTTCCGATGATTTAAATCTTGGGAGCGGACGATAACACTGCCATTAACAGAAATGTTTTGGGTGATGGCAAAGTTTGCTCCAACCCAAAATTTCCATTGATCCGACCAGTCATCGCGTAGGTCTTTGTCGTTATATTCGGATTCAAAAAGGCGTAACCAGAATTGTGTGCCGACTAAAAGAGTTAATGGAGCGGATGGTAACTTGTAGTCGAATTCGCCACCCAAGCGGAGTTCAAGGCCTCTTTCTAGATCGTCGTGTTCAAAACCCCAAAATAAGCCTGCTTCAGCACCGTATGAAGCGCCATTGATGGCTTGGATTTCTTTATGGTGTTGGGCGCCAAAGTAAAGAGATATTTCTCCTCTGCTGGGGGGCGTTCCCTTGCCTTTTTCACGTCCGATAGGTAGATTGAAGTCCAAGAAGAAGTACAGTTCCGGATCCAATGCGTAGCGTGCACCGATGACCAAGTCTCGAAGACCGTAACCGCCTTCCTCGCAGCTGTCGCATTCCCATTCTCCCCAGAACTGGAATCCGAAACTCTGTAGAGATAACTCAAATTTAGGTGCTACAGTCATTCGTGCGCCGACCTTGAGGCCCATTTGGGACCAATCATCGTCCCAGTCGTAATAAAGCCCTGCTTTGGCAGAACCCCGCCCCTCTTCCAGAAGTCCAAAATAAT
This sequence comes from Fibrobacter succinogenes, assembly GCF_902779965.1. Classification (NCBI taxonomy): domain Bacteria; kingdom Pseudomonadati; phylum Fibrobacterota; class Fibrobacteria; order Fibrobacterales; family Fibrobacteraceae; genus Fibrobacter; species Fibrobacter succinogenes. The sequence continues at coordinate 129,521 of NZ_CACZDK010000002.1, forward strand.
CCCAAGTGGCAAAGCTGGATGTAACAATCGCAGCGGCGAGAAGAATAACCTTTTTTATCATTATAACTCCTATGAAATGCCCAGAAGGCTATTATCAATTTAGTAAACCTATAGCCTTGGAGCAATTAAATATTTGTAAGCAAATCAACATAACCGTGTTCGGGCTCACAAATGTTATTTTTTTATTGCGTCACGGTTGCGAATTTCGCCACAAAAATTATTTTTACCATAGAAAATTTTCTAGAAGGTCGATATGGAGAATCTAAAACGTTTGCTAGTTCTCGCTGCTATGTTTCTTCCGATGTCCGCTTGGGCAGCGCCGTTTGATTCTGGTTCTGAAAAAAAACATATAAATCTTTACTATAAAAGTGAGGCCCTTTATATTGCTCAGGAAGATAAAGCTTGCACTGTCGGAAGTTCTACAGTCGACGACGGTACTTGTGTCAAAACCGCTGAAATAAAATCAATGCTTCCTGTTCGTGGTGCATTTAATAATGTGGTTTCCGGGAAATGGGTGTTGGGGACAGCGAACACAGACCAATACCAATCGAATGAGCTCAATCTTAAGACAGACATTGACTTTGGTCAGACTCTTGATGCGGATGGAAAATGTTCGGAAAACCATAATTTTTTGTCTTTTGGGGGCCTTACCTTTAATGGACGGAACCACACGATTTCGAACCTTTGCCGTGTTGATAATGGGGCCATGGACCAGTATGTTGGATTATTTGGGGAAATAAATGGAAAAACTGTAAAAAATCTAAAAATCTCAAATGTCCATTTTGTCAATACAAGCGAGGATCCTAAAAAAACGGAAAAAGGTGAATATCTGGCTTCTGGCGCTCTCGCTTATAAAATTTCCAATAATAGTACTGTGACCAATGTAGAATTAGAAAATGTAGATATTCAAGCACCGCTTGCTGGTGGTTTAGCTGGGTATATTGAAGGCTCTACGATTAAAGGGGTTAAGACTGGTAGCCCGTTTATTAAAGCAACTCAAGCGGCTGGCGCTCTCGCTTATAAAATTTCCAATGGTACTGTGACCGATGTAGAATTAGAAAATGTAGATGTTCAAGCACCACTTGCTGGTGGTTTAGCTGGGTATATTGAAGGCTCGACTATTTCGAGTATAAAAATGGTGGATGAAGGTTCTGTTATCAAGGTAACGAATGTACGTCAAATTGAAACCGGTTATGTCGGAAGTTCAGTTAATGGCAGTGATATAAGAGTATTTAGTCCATACAAGGTGCTGTTGGGCGGCCTTGCGGGTGCAGCCTTTTTTACAAATTTCAAGAATATCGATATTGCAGTCCAAGTGGAAAATAAAGCTGTTGTAGATTTGTCTGCTTTGGGTGGCCTTGTTGGTAATTATGTTTATGCGCCTTTAAACAATCAATTTTCTCAGGTTTCTGATAGGAATTCGGCGATTACTAATGTGAATATTCACGGATACGCCAATGGTGATGATTATATCAAGCCTGTGGTTTCTGGTGGTATCATTATGGGCGGTATATTGGGAGCTACCAAAAGACTTGATGAAAATAATTCCCCGATTGTAGAATTAGCTGTTAGTAAATCCTCTGTGACGAACTTGGATATCACGCAAAGTAAGATTAAAATCAATGATGCTGATGTATCGCAACAACTTTATTTTGGCGGCATTGTCGGGAATGCCAATCTTTGTAGTGGTGGTATTTTGCTGGTTAAGGAATCGAATGTTAAGAATGTAAACATTGAAGAATCGATACAGGGTAATGCTCCATTCCAATATTATATGGGTGGAATTGCTGGTTATGCATCTTGTTATCATATAAGTAATTCCGTTGACCAAGATGACTTGTATTTGACGCTTCAGAAAGATACAGCTTCGGGTAACATTAAGTTGTCTGGGGGCTATAGTAAAACTGGAAAAACCGTCTCGAAAGTTCGTGCTTCTGCTGCTATTGGTGGCCTTGTTGGTAATGCCATTCTTTCTCTTAAAGAAAATGGAATATCAGAAAACGAGTCCAAGGTTTCGATTGCTTATGATGCCAAAAGAACTGCAAATGAGAACTTGGATTCGGTGCTTGTAGGGGGCATTTTTGGTGTTGCCTCAATTTCTGAAGGTTCTACGGTCCGTTTGTCTAAACTATCTTATCAAGGCTCGATTGATATTGATGATGATGGTATTTCGGCTCGTGTGGGCGGCATTGTGGGTAAATTCCCGTTGCTTCAGTCTGGTATTCCTAAGATTGATTTCCACGATGTTCATGTGGAGGGCGCTTCTGGGAAAGCGGTTGTGGCGTATAGTGGTGAAAGTACAGCTTCTAGTATAAACTCATCGTCGGTTGGTGGTATTTGTGGTGCATGTCAATCGCCCAGAGAAATAAGCAAGAGCTCTGTCAACGGGGATTTTGTGGGTACTTCTGGAAATCAGGCACCGCCTAAAAAAGCTTTCCATATTGGTGGCTTGATTGGTTCAGCTTTTGTTAATGAACCTTTAATCGTGAAAAATAATTACTTTATGGGTTCTATTGAAAATAAATTCAATAAGAGCGGAGGCGAGGGTAAGGTCGGTTATCTTTTTGGTTATCTGACCGGTGATGGCTTGGGCGTCAAACCTCAAGTAACTTCGAATTTCCATTATGGTGATGATAATGTTGGCGCCATTGGTTATTTTGAAAATTATGGTGAATTTGCCAATTCCGTGTATTTGGATGAATTGGAAAAATTCGAAGCAAAAAGCAATGTTCGCAATGGTAATAAAGTTGATTTGAACGATGATGGAAATGGTTATGTTACAGAAGCTTATATGAAGTCCAAAAATTTGGCTATTCTTTTGAATAGCCCTTGGTCAGATGAAGAAGATCAAGTTTGGACGTTTGGAACTACAAATGATTTCCCGTTTTGGGGAACTCCTGCCATGTCGACTTATACCGTTCGCTTCTTGGATGCTGATGGGAATCAGATCGGGGAGTCGCAAGAGGTGCATTTTGGCGCTGCCGCTGTAGCTCCGGAAGCCCCGAAAATTGTCGGTAAATGCTTTGATGGCTGGAGTACGTCATTCAATAAGGTGATGGCGTCGATGGATGTTGTGGCTACATATAAAAATGGAGCTTGCAAGTATCCTGTTGCGTTCTATGACTTGGAGGGGAACCTCTTGGAAGTGAAGGCCGAAGACGGAACTACATTGTCTAATCCTCAGGAAGTGGAAGAAGGTAAGTCCGCTATTGTTCCGACGAATAATCCTAAACCGACGGCTGATGGTAAATGCTTTGATGGTTGGAAACAAGATTTTAGCAATATTACCGGTGAATTGAACGTTTATCCGGAATTTAAGACTTGCGAATATACCGTAAAGTTTACCTATTTTAAAGTGGATGGGTCTGGAGAGAAAATAACACAAACTGTTAAGTACAATGAGAGCGCAACGCCTCCGAGTTCCGATGATTTCCCGCAAAAAACAAACAATGGTAGATGCTTTACTGAATGGGATCCTACAGTAGACTTTACTCATGTGAAAGACAATTTGACTGTTACTGCCCAATATGAAATTTGCAAATATACAGTCAAGTTTATGTACACTGATAATCATGGCGTATCCCAGATTCTAAAGACGGAAACCGTTGAACATGGTAGTAGTGCCGCCGCACCTAAAGATGACGAATTCCCGCAGAAAATCGATGACCAATGCTTTGCAGGATGGAAACCTGATTTTAGTCATGTGACTAATCCGCTGAATGTTACGGCTCAATATAAGACTTGCGAGTCTTCTAGCAGCTCTAGCCAGCAACCGTCTGGTTCCAGCTCTAGTAGCGCCACGAGCAGTTCTTCTTCCGATCAGAAGAGTAGCAGTTCAGGCACTCCTACGCCGAATTCTAGCTCTAGCGTAAGCTATATCGCTACAATAACAAAGCCTTCGGCAACGCAACAAGACAATGCTCTCCGCATGACGTTCAATGATTTGCAGGCTGACAAGCATACCAAGGTGGACTATCACATCGTTGTTGAATCGAAAACGGGTACATATCTTGATACGGTTGTTAGTGGTAAGGATATCGAAAGCATAAAGAACGGCACCTGGCGACTTTCTCCGGCTCCAGCTGGCGAATATACGGTTATTGTTGTTCTTACGGATGGTCGCGATTCTGTCCGCTATGACGACTTCCTCTTCGAAGGTGAAGACGAATTTCATGTGGATTTGCTTCCGAACACTTGGCAGACTTATTCGCTGAGCGCCTTCTGCCAAGATAAAGGTGACGATTGCAAGAACAAATTGAAGGAACACTTTGCTCGTAAGGCCGAATTTGAGGATAGCGAAGAATGCCGTCACAAGAGGGAAGAGCTCGCGCAAACTCCGGATGACGAAGATTTCCGTGAATATGTAGAAGAAAATTGTCCAGAAGCAATGGAATCGCAAGACGATGCTACAACCACTGCGTTCTGGTGGGATGAATCGAGCCCTGTTGGCGATTACTGGCAATATCGCAAGTTTAATGTAGATCAAGACTTTGATTCTACACGTGGTTATTGGTACGGACCCATTGTCAGGGAACCGCTCAAGCTCAGCTTGCAGACGCCAAACATGAAAGATGAAATCGTCTGGAAATTGGAAAACAAGTATTCTGGCTGGAACTTGGTGGCTAACCCCTATGGTTGGTATGTCAAGCTCCCACAAGAAGAAGGCGTGACTTTTGCGAAGTGGTATCCGGATGTGAGCGGATACGATACGATCAGTGTGCTTGGTCCTTACGAAGCTGTTTGGGTCAAGACCGAAAAATCTAGGGAATTGCGCATTCCTTTGAAGGCTGCGATTGTCTTCGAAGATGAATGGAAGTCTCCGCCGCTCCTCAAAAGTGCAACGTCTGAAAGCTGGAATTTCCGTGTAGAGCTTACGGATAAGAATGGCAAGCGCGATGCTTGGAACGAACTGGCTGCGGGTGATGTGGCTTCTTCCTTGAGCGAACCGCCTGCAGGCATGGGCGACCACGTGAATCTCTCCATTGTCGAGGGCAAGCAGCGCTTGGCCAAGAGCGTCAAGAAGAATGGCGAAGATTTCGAATGGAATCTCGAAGTTAGCGCTACGACAACTCGTGATGGTAAATTGAACTTTGTCGGGCTCGAAAAAGTTTGGGCAAAGGGCTTGCATGTTTATGCAACGATTGACGATGAAACTGTCGAAGTCGTAAAAGATAGCCCGGTGAATGTTAAACTTTCGTCGAAGGCGAAGAGTGTTTCTGTTCGAGTAACCAAGAGTGCAGTAGCTGCGCAAGTGGCTAAGAATCAAATTTCGGGCTTCCGCGTGAACCAGATGCAAAATGCCTTGAACGTGGGCTTTGATGCTGTTTCGAAACTTGCTGGTGCTAAAGTCAAGGTAAGTGTCGTGGGTGTTGATGGCCGTGTGGTCGCAACGAGTGGACTTGTTGCTCATGAGGGCACGAACTCTATTTCGATGAAAAAGCCGAAACAGGGCCTTTATTTCGTCCGCCTCAAGGTCGGAAGTCAGAGTGCCGTCTCGAGAATCATGGTGCGATGATTCAGTCTAGCCGAACGGCGCGATAATTACTAAATTTGCGCCGTTATGACAAAAGCAAAACTCATCAAACTCATTATTGCATCGGTGCTCGCCATCGCTGCCCTCTTCGTCCCGTACGAAGCCCTTGGCTTCGTGGGTGACCACGCGTTGAACCCTCTCGAAATCCGCGTCATCGCAATCTTTGTGATGGCTGCTCTTTTCTGGATCCTTCAACCGTTCCCAATCTGGTCCACCTCCATGTTCGTCATCGTGCTGATGATCCTCACGCTTTCTAACTCGGCTCTTATCCCGTTCCGCGTGGAAGGTGTTGAACCGCTCAAGTTCAAGGCAATCATGGCTACGTTTGCCGACCCGATCATCATGCTCTTCTTGGGTGGCTTCTTCCTTGCTTCTGCCGCTTGCAAGTACAACATGGACAAGAACCTTGCCCGTGTGCTCCTCAAGCCGTTCGGAAAGGATCCGAAGTGGGTGCTCCTTGGCCTCATGATCATCACTGCCGTGTTCTCCATGTTCATGAGCAACACCGCAACTGCTGCCATGATGCTTGCTATCCTTGGCCCGGTGCTCAAGTTGTTCGATGCCAATGACCGTGGTAAAGCCGCTTTTGCCCTTGCCATCCCGCTCGGTGCAAACATCGGTGGTATGGGTACTCCGATTGGAACGCCTCCTAACGCTATTGCCCTTGGCGCTCTCCAGTCCAGCGGCTTCAACATCTCGTTTGGCCAGTGGATGGAATTTGGCGTTCCGTATGTGATTGTCATGATGGTTATTGCTTGGATTTTGCTCCTCAAGCTTTATCCGATCAAGATGAAGGAAATGAACCTCGATATTGAAGGTGCCAATGGCTTTGACAAGAGCCCGCGTGCTATTATCGTTTACGTTACCTTCGCAGTGTGCGTACTTTTGTGGGTGACCGGTAAGAATGTCCATGGTCTTAACGACAACGTGATTGCTATGATCCCGATGGCTGTGTTTGCATTGACGGGCGTGATTACCAAGAAAGACCTCAACGAAATGAGCTGGGACGTTCTTTGGCTCGTGGCTGGTGGCTTTGCTCTTGGCCTCGGCTTGCAGCAGACTGGCCTTGCAAAGGATCTCATCAACGCTATTCCGTTCAACACTTGGTCTCCGTTCGTCCTCATGGTCGGTTGTGGATTCATTTGCCTCTTCATGGCTAACTTCATGAGCCACACTTCTACCGCAAGCTTGCTCGTGCCGATTTTCATCGTCGTTGCCATGAGCTGCAAGGAAAACCTCGCTCCGCTCGGTGGCGTAACTTCCTTGATGGTTGCTGTCGCTTTTGCAAGCTCCCTCGGTATGTGCCTCCCGATTTCTACGCCTCCTAACGCTCTTGCCCATGCAACCGGTTACACGGATACGCATGGTATGGCTATTACGGGTATCGTAATGGGTGTCGGTGGTCTTGTGCTTTCTTGGATCATGATGTTCGGTCTTTCCAAGATCAACTTCTTCGAAGATCCGGCTGAAGTTGCCGCTGCTCCGGCTGCTGTTGCCGCCCCGGCTCCTGCCGCACCTGTTTATGCAAAGCCGGCTGAAACAATCGCTGAACCGGCCACTGTCGCCATCCCGGCTGACTCCGCCGCTAAGGTTGTTGTTGATAGCGCTGCCGCTAAGTAATTGAAATGTCGCTCCGGCTTTCAGGTCGCTAAGTCGGTATCTGAAGCCTGTCGAAGCTCTGCTGAAACGCCGTGGTTGACATTAACGAAAATCGCTCGGGTTCATCCCCGGGCTTTTTTTGTATTCACAACATCTGTTTGTAAAAAGTCTTTCACAAATTTCGCCATTTTGAATAAGATGTTATCTTCATTCCTGTCAAAATAACCCAAATGGGTTATTGTAATGTAAGGTTGCTGTAAGTAAATTCTAAACAACCTAAACAAAGGAAAAATAAAATGGCTAAAAAACTGAAAAAAAGTGGAAAAATTTCTGTAGAAGACTTGCTCCCGGGCGATATTTTGGCGTTTAAGGGTGACCCTAATGATACTATTAGTAGCCTTATCATGGATTTTACGAAATCCGATGTTTCGCATGGTGCAATCTTTGTTCAGAAGCAGGATAATGTTCTTGCTGAAGCTGGTGGCGATGGCATCCATGCTCGCCGAATGAAAGACAATGCTGACGCTCGTGAAGCATATGTGATGCGTCATAATAAGGCTGGCAAATATGGTGTTGAACCTGTTGTACCGATTGCTAAGGACTATGTACTCCAAAACCTTCCGTATCCGTATTCTGACTTGATTCTTTTGGGCTTAATTCTTATCTTCAAGCATCCGATCACAAATCAGTTTCTCTCTCGCGTTGTTGTAGAATTCTTGTGCTTGGTTGCCGCAGAACTTAAGACAATTATTGAAAAAGAGAAAACGCCTGGCAAGCATACCATGGTGTGCTCTTCCTATGTTTACCAGTGCTATTTGGATGCATCCAAGAAGCATCCGGCTCTCAAGCTCAAACTCAAGGACGCTGACGTTGGCTTTAATGATCATCCCCTTATCGGTCGCAAGTCTAAGTCCAAGTCGGTCACGCTCTTCGATATGTATGCCAATTACGTCGAATCGCATGAAGAAGAATGCAAGAAGAATTTCAAGCTTAAAAAGTCTGTGGCTCCGAAGAAGCTTCGTTCTAAAGACGAAATCTTGGCCGATTTGAAGAAGCTTATTGCGAAGAAAATCTCCGACAAGATTCCGACACTAACTCCAGAACAATTTTCCACGATTGTTGACATCATTGAAGCCATTAAGGATGTTATCAGTGCATTGGCAACATTCTTCAAGGGCGACCGTGTTTCGTTCTCGGAAATGATGAAGATTGCAAGAGAACAGCAGGCCATGTTTGTAACGCCTAATGATTTGGCCAATCACATTTCAAATGCTACATGCATTGGCACGGTGAAAGTCGAGCGTTACGGCAAAGACTACGATGAAAACTGGAAGTAATTAAGGAATAGCCCGCTCTGCGGGCATTTCTTTGTATTTTTTGTAGCCAACAAAAAAAGCCTCGCATTTTTGCGAGGCTTTTTCAGTGGTCGATACAGAACTCGAATCTGTGACCTCTACCATGTCAAGGTAGCGCTCTAACCAACTGAGCTAATCGACCATTAAGGTAGCCCAATATTAGAAAAAGATTGGGCGCTTGTCAAGGGTTCTTGCGTTAAAATTCAAAAAAAATCCGCAAACGTTTCCTATTATCGGTCGTCCTCTGCTATCCAGTATTGCAGTCTCCCTTTGAACGTTATTGGGGGGAGGCTGTCGTTGCATACTCCTTGCCTACAGTCCTTGAACTGCAAATTGAACGTCGCCGTCCACTTGGTATCGTCTTTTTGGTCTATTGTGGCGTAATTGTTGTTGCCGATAAGGGTCGCTTTGGGGGTTGCCTGGATCTGGAGCCAGGTGTAACTTGCCACGATTGCGTTTTTACCGAGCTTGGGTTCGTTGACCATGATGTTCATCTGGTCCTTGCGTTCGCTGCGATCCATTGGAACTTTAATGAATAAATAATGGTGATTGTTCCTGATATAGGGGATTTCGACGTCGTTTCGCTCCAATTCCTGCGAGATTTCCTCACCGCCATTGATGCTGTACTTGAGGTAACCGCCGCCCTTGACTTCCCAGCTGTCGTTGATGCCGCTGCAAGCGGTCAGGCCTGCAACGATGAATGGGGCGAAAATTTTAAAAGAACTAGAGTGCATTTTATTAAGATAAAAATGATTGTTCAAAATGTCATTCTGAGCGAATGCGAAGAACCCAGTTAAGGTATAAAATAGAAAAACGCCGGGCGCTAGGTCCCGGCGACAGTTAGTTTTTAATAGTCCTTATCACTAACCACTTCTTACTGCCTACTGCGGCTTTGCCGCTTAAGCTCTTCCGTCAACGGAATTGTCTTCGGCCTGAGGCGGTTTGTTCTGCTGAGCAAGGCGCGGATCTTCGAGAATGTATAGCGGAAGTGCGGCAAGTTCTTCATTATCGGCGATAAGGCGTACAATGTACTTGTCTGGACGGGTAAACTGCAAACGCTGCATGTTCAAGATCATGTTGACTGCGGCGGTGTCGAAGCCCGGAGCGACCGGCTGGAGCTCGATTTCGGACTGCATCGGTGGCACAACCGTGTGGCCTACGACATCTTCAATCGAAAGGCTCAATTGGTGCGTTCCTGCTTCGGAGCGCTGGTAGCGCAAACGGAATGCAGCAGAGCATTGCGGAATCACAAGCGGAAACTTTGAGAAAATGCGGTCAAATGCACCAAGGATGTTCATGCGGCCTCCAATATCGTTTGCGGTGGCGGCGTCACAGATAGCGGCAATTTCAATATTCATTAAGGGGTCTCCCAGTATTAGATAAATGTTTAACTAAATTATAATTATATTCGAAAAAAGACGAGGATTTTATGCAAGAAATTCCACTTTGGTACTGGTTAATTGTGTTTTTTGGCCTTGGAGCCTGTGTCGGGAGCTTCTATAACGTCATCGTGTATCGTATGCCGCGCGGAATTTCGCTGATAAACCCGCCTTCGCACTGCCCGCTTTGCAAAAAAAGAATTCCTATCTACTATAATTTGCCGATTGTGGGGTGGCTTTGGCTGCGTGGCAAGACCGCTTGCTGTCATAAGCCGCTTAATGTGATTTATCCGATTGGCGAAAGCCTTTGCGGGCTCCTCGGTGCGCTTGCACTTTATTCGGCATCGGGCTTTGGGACAGACTTGTCGCGGCCTGTTTTATCGCCAGAGACTTGGGCGAATGCCGCTGCTATGTTTTGGCTTTTGCTTGGAGCGTATCCGGTGTGCGCGGTGGATTACAAGTACAAACTCATTCCTGATTCCATCTCGGTGGGCGGTATTGTCGCGGGCCTTTTGATTTCGATCGTGCCGGGCGGCATTACGCCATTCCAGAGCTTGCTCGGGGCTGTTCTTGCTGGCGGTGGACTTTATCTGCTCGGCTGGATAGCTACTAAGGTTTTGAAAAAAGACGCTATGGGTTTTGGCGATGTCAAGCTATTGGCTGGCTATGGCGCCTTGATGGGCGTGACCGGCGCTGTGGAAACTCTTTTGGTGGCTGCAATGCTTGGCGTTTTGGTGATGGTTCCATATGGAATGATTAAGAATAAAGCGGCAAGAGGTAAGGCAAATAGTGCCGTTAATAGCGTTGCAAAAAATGAAAATGAGCCTGAAAACGAAGAGAACGGGCAAATTCCGTTTGGCCCGTTCCTTGCAATCGCTGCCCCCGTCATGTACCTCTGGGGCGATGCCCTGCTTGATGTTTATCTGAAATTTGTTCTTGGGGAGTAGCCATTACGCGTCATTCCCCTAGCGGGGGCTTGACGAGTTCGCCTCGGATATAGAAACATGCAAGCATGTTTCTATATCTCTCGGCTCCAGCGTCATTCTCCGCAGGAGAATCCATAAAGTTGTTTTTGGCACAGTCGCCCCGAACTCGGTCCGGGGCGGCTTTTCATATAAAAAGAGCCCTCGATTATAAAATCGAGGGCCTACTACCAACTAAGTTCTGCCAACTATTTCTTCTTTTTCCCTGGTCTCTGTGGCATGAACGGGCTTTTAGCGCTTGTTTCGCTTACACCCTTTTCCGAAATCGTTTCTTGGCTTGTAACAACGGAATCGCCAACGTTTAGCCCGCGTAAAATCTGGACGTTCACGCCGTCACTTAAACCTATCTTCACGCGGCGCGGTGCTGCCTTTCCGTTGATGTTGATCCACACGTGGTCGCCTTCAAGTCTAGGCTTCTTGTGCTTTTTCTTGGCTCCGGCATTCGGACCGGCCATGCCTGGTCCCATGCCTGGTGGCGGTGGCGGAAAATTGTCTCCAGCTTCGGCTGTCTTCGGGCGCTGTGGGCGCGGCATGTCTTTTGGATCCATCATCGGGGTTCCTGCAGCTGGCGTAAACTTGAGTGCCTTGACCGGAATCGTTACGGCGTCCGTAATTTCTTGCGTGACAATAGTGCAGGTGGCGGTCATGCCCGGCAAAAGCTTTTGTTCCGGGTTCTCAGCCGTGATGACGACCGTATAAGTTACCACATTGCTGGTCGTAGTCGGGTTCAGGCGAACTTCTTGCACGGTGCCGTTGAACGTATCGTTCTGGAATGCATCGACGGTAAACGTGACTCGCTGGCCTGTCTTAACTTGTCCGATGTCGGCTTCGTCAACGGCGGCCATGACTTTCATCTGGCTCAAATCCTTAGCGATTACAAATAATGTCGGGGTGCTCATGGAGGCTGCAACCGTCTGGCCTACATCAACGGCTCGCTTTAAGACAATGCCGTCAATCGGGCTTTTGATGGTGGCGTAGCTCAAGTTCAGTTTTGCCTGAGCGACTTCGTTCTTGCGTTGTTCAACGGAAAGCTTGGCCGCATTTAAGTTGTATTCTGCCTGCTCCAGTTCGACGGCGCTAGCGCTCTTGCTCTCGGCGAGCCTCTTGATGCGGTTGTACGTGCTTTGTTTGTAGTTCAAGTCGTTTTCGGCACTCTTGTACGAAATCGTCGTCTGCTTTAAAGTCGATTGCAACTTGGACTTGTCGAGTTCCGCAATGATTTGGCCTTTCTTGACCTTGGAATTGAAATCCACGTTAATTTTAGCGATGTCGCCAGAAACCTGCGTACCGACTTCCACCTGGTCGACCGGTTCCAACGTACCCGTTGCCGAAATGGTCGTCTTGATAGTGTCCGTGACTACCTTGGTGCTTATGAGTGCACCTGCTTGGCTTGTTGCATCTGTGTTAAAGAAGAATGATTTGACGCCAAAGGCGACTGCCGCGAGCACGGCAATAACGATGATGGTTTTCAAGAGTTTTTTCATAAGCATTAAAAAAATAGAAACATTGATTTTTTATTACAGCAATTTTGATGAATTGGGTGCGCATAAGGTTGCAATTTTTCTAGCTTAAAGGGTATGACTCGCGTACGCAAAAAAGACGACAGTGCAGAAGTCCGCAAGGTAACTTGGGTAGGACTTGGCTGGAACGCTGCACTTTCTGTTGCTAAATTAGTCGTTGGCGTTGTTGGAAATTCCCAAGCGCTTGTTGCAGATGCTATACACAGTGCATCTGATTTTGCGACTGATGTTGCCGTTATCGTTGGGAGCCATTTTTGGAACTCCCCGCCCGATGCTGAGCATCCCTATGGGCATAGGCGATTCGAAACGCTTGTCACTATTGGCATAGGGCTTGCGGTTGCCGCTGTAGGTGTAGGTATTGGGTATAAATCCGTTCTAGCGCTTTTGGCGGGCGAAGTGTCGCATCCGGAAATGTCGGTTGCGATTATGGCGCTCGCGTCCATCCTTGTGAAAGAGGGGCTATTCCGTTACACGCGCAATGCGGGCCGAAAAATCCGTAGCCAGGCGCTAGAAGCGAATGCTTGGCACCACCGTAGCGATTCCTTTAGTTCGATTCCGGTGCTAGTGGCGGTTATTTTTGCCATTTTGCTCCCGGAGATGTGGTTTGCGGATTCCGTTGGTGCGTTGATTGTGGCATTTTTTATTATGCATTCGGCGATTGAAATTGCGGCTCCGGGGCTCCATCAGCTAGTAGATCGCGGCGCGAACCCAGAGATTCTTGAAAATTTACGAAATTTGGCACTTTCACACCCGAAAGTCATTAGTTTGCATGGACTCCGTTCTCGTTACGTTGGAAGTGACCTGCATGTAGATGTTCATATTGTCGTGGATGACCAAATGACTTTGAAAGATGCTCATGACGTGGCCGAAGAAGTGGAACAACGATTGATTGATTCCGACGAAAACGTTGTGGATGCGCTGGTCCATATCGACCCCTATAACGCCAAACGCTATACCCAAGACGAAATTAAGACGATAGATAAGTAGGCGGTAGGAAGTGGTTAGTGATTAGGTGTCAAGGATCAAGCATCAGTTAGGGTTTAAATTAAAAATGAATAATTAAGAATTAAAAATCGAATTACCATTTTTAATTTTTCATCTTTAATTTTTCATTTTATTATCCTGTTTACTTAACCACTGTTTACTAATCACTGTTTACTGTGCCGAAGGCACGTCTTTCACACCTGTAAATATTCCAATGTGGTATTAGGTCATTGACAAAATCATCGCGCGACTTTGTTGTTTGTATTTATATTAGTTTAGTACAAGTTTGGAGGCGATATGGTACTTGAAGAATTTTACAAGCTGAATAATGGTCAGCGAATCCCGAAAATTGCGTTAGGAACGTGGCAAACGCCAAATGATGTTGTTGCAACGGCTGTTGCAGCTGCTATTGAGGCTGGCTATCGCCATATTGATACTGCAATTGCATACGAAAACGAAGCTGGAGTTGGGGTTGGACTCAAGGCTGCGTTAAAGTCTACTGGAATCCATCGTGAAAGTATTTTTGTCACGACGAAGATTCCGGCCGAAGTGAAAAATTATGATGATGCCGTGCGCTGTATCCAGGAATCGATGGATCGTCTAGACGCATTCCATATCGATATGATGCTCATCCATGCACCACGCCCGTGGAGCGAAATGGATTCGACTTCAGGGAACCGCTATTATAAAGAAAATCTCGAAGTTTGGAAAGCTCTCGAAGAGGCGTACGAGGCTGGAAAACTCCGTGCGATTGGCGTATCGAATTTTGAAATTAGTGACTTGAACAACTTGCTTGCTGGAGCGCGTGTGGTTCCGGCGGTGAATCAGATTCGTGTGCACATTGGGCATGTTCCGAAAGATTTGATTGATTTTTGTGAACAGTGCGGAATTTTGGTTGAAGCGTATTCTCCGAATGCGACTGGGCGCCTTTTGAAAGTGCCTAAAATTTGTGCCATTGCTGAAAAGTATCATGTTTCGGTGCCGCAACTTGCAAGTCGCTTTGTGTTACAGCTTGGACTGCTTCCTCTTCCTAAATCTGTTCACGATGATCGCATTCGCCAAAATGCCCAATTAGACTTCGAAATTAATTCGAATGATATGGCAAAATTGCTTAAGCTAGATGGACTATAATAGCCTGTTTTGTTGTATGAAATATTAAAGCGTATTATTATTTATCGTATAAATTCACAAAGCGTATTGTTATTATACGCTTTTTCTTTTTTTTAATAAAATTTGTTTAAAATGTTTTGACTGTTGTTCTTGCAAGTTAAAATTATCTTGGTTATATTATTTCATACAACATTAACTATTAAGGAGAAAAAATGAAAAAAATATATCTTTCAATGATGTTGGCTGCGTCCATGTGCTTTGCTGAATTTCAAGCGGGGCATGTTTACTCAGGAGGGGCTGGTGGCCGTTTCCATTTGAGCAATGATACCAAAAAAGCGGTATCAGGATTTAAATTTTACTATTACTTTAATGGTGCTCCAGGTGCGGAATTTAGTGCTGATATTAAACGTTATGAGGCTGTAAATCAATGGTCTGGTAATTATATAGCGGATAATGCTGTGCTGCCAAGATCTGTCACTTTTGAAAGACTTTCAGGAATTCAATATAGAGCGGTGCTGGATTATAGTAATGTTCGAATTCCTGCTGGTGGTGGGTTCCCACAAAATGGATCGTTCTCTCTTCGAATTTATGATCCTAATGATGAATATGGCGTCGATGATTGGAGTGAATATGGTCATGTACTATTGGGATATGTTATTGAATCCTTGTCTGGACAAGTCCTTTTTAGCATGGATCGCACAATTCCTGGACATGAACATTTGCAAATTGATAATCAAAGAAGAGTTGGTCTTTTGACGGATGAATCGACTTGCTCAGATTATGCGTCTCATAACCCGAGGTCGATAGTCTCGACTATAAAAATTGATGTAGAAAATTCGGGTAATCAAACTAAAATAGCGAGCGGTAATACGCATCCTCTGGGTGTTGAAATACGCGATGGTTATATCAAGTTTAAGTATTGCTCTGTCGCGTATGAAAGGCTTCCGCGTGTTCCTTTTGACTATATAGTTTTGAAGCTTGATTCAGAATGCCCGCAGGGATCGTATCCGTTCACCCGTTATCATGATGCTGAAGATAATAATAACATGAATGAATCGTCGGGGTATATATGGCCTAATATTGTTGATGCTGATGCGGAATTGCAATATTGCTTTGTTCCTAAGGATGTTAATGCTACTCGCAAATATCCGTTCGATAAGAAATATGGCGTTTTCGCTTATCACTCTGGTACAAATATTGCCAGAAGCCAAATTTATATTGATGATGAGGATAGTGGCAATAGTAACTATTGGAACTTCCCTACGGAAACGTATGGTTATCAAACAGACATTGGGCGAATTATGTATGGAACCGCGAATACAAACTATTTTGCAATTAAGTGGACTGGCTCGAACAACGCTATGCTTGCAAAGAGTTCGGGGGTTGCTAGTGCTGATAATATTGCTGTTGAAAATACGCTTGTTGCCGCAGCTCCGCTTGCTCCGGCTGTTAAGGGCATGAACCGTAGTGTTGTTGCTGTAGACCTTAAGTCTGCAGGCGATGTGAAGGTCTCCATTGTCGGTGTCAACGGTGCTGTTGTTGCCAATATTGCAGAAAAAAATCTCCAGGCGGGCTCTCATCAGATCAAGTGGAATGCTGGAATGGTTCCGAGTGGCCGCTATATCGTGAAGGTTGAACAAAACGGTATGGTAAACGCAAAGAATGTGATTCTGAAGTAAGCTCGTAAAAATTTCTTTTTGAATTGAAATGCTTCTCTACATTGTAGGGAAACATTTTTGTATTATACGTTTGTTTACAATAAAAAGACTAAAAAAGTCTATTTTGTACTATAAATGTTGCATTTAGTGTGCTATAAATGTTATTTGTAAAATAAAATGATTTTGTATTAAAAATGAATAATGTTTTTCTATATTTTATTTGCTTATTTAAAATAAAGGAATATAAGTATGAAAAGTAAATATTTAATGGTTGCTTTAGCGCTTTCTGTTAATAGTAGCTTTGCTGCGAAAATAGGTGTTTTGAAAAATGGCGTTAATGTCAAGTGCAATGGACAATTTACCATAGACCTTGATGTGGAAGACGATAATAACCGTACTGGCGTTGTTGAAGGTAAGTATGCTGACCTTCCCAACAGCGGAGTCGTTCTTAGTAGTGGTCACGCGAAGTTTACCTATTGCGTCAAGAATGTCTCTTCTGCTCCAAAAGTCCGTTATGATTATGTTGTGTTGAGACTGGATGCGTCTTGCCCTTCTGGCTCGTATCCGTTTGCTCGTCATCATGATACGGAAGATGATAATAATGCCAATTCTCCTAAGAAATCAAGTGTAGTCAGACCGAGCGTTGTCGATGACAACGCTACATTGGAATACTGCTATGTTCCGAAAGATAGTAAGGCGAGTCGTAAGTATCCTTTTGAAAGGGAGTATGGCGTTTTTTCTAATTATAATAGCGACAAAAACAACATAGCGCATGTCAAAATCAAGATTGATGACGAAGATAACCATCTTAAAGGAGATATGTTCTGCTATCAGACTCAGTTCGGTACGCAATGCGACCAAAGGCGTATGAACAACAATGCAAATTTGATGATTTGGTATGATTCGTTCTATCCGTCGAATATTGATGTAAAGAAAAATGCGAAGAAAATTGTGGAAGACGGAGATAATACTTATTACCATGTGATTAAGTGGAAAGGCGGAGCTTTGGCTAAGTCTGCTGGCGCTTCTGAATCTTTAGACTATTCTCAAATGCAGTATGTTACAGCAGCTCCGTTTGCTCCGGCAATTAAGGGGCTGAACCGCAATGCCGTTGCAGTTGAACTCAAGTCTGTTGGCGATGTGAAGGTCTCCATTGTTGGTGTCGATGGTGCCGTTATCGCCAATGTTTCTGAAAAGAATCTCCAGGCAGGCTCTCATCAGATCAATTGGAATGCTGGAATGGTTCCCAGCGGTCGCTATATCGTGAAGGTTGAACAAAACGGTATGGTAAACGCAAAGAGCGTGATTCTGAAGTAGTTGAATTTATTCTTTATTCATTATACTAAAGAGCTCTCGGTTTTGCCGAGAGCTCTTTTCCGCTTAATAAGATTGCTGCTTATTTTATGTTCACGCGCTTGTAACTTTTTTCGACTTTTACAATGTAGTGGCCTGTGGTTGGAACTTTTACGCGAGTTGCGTTGCTGTTTAACGATCCGACGGAAATGACTTGCCCCTTCATATCCATGATGGCGTATTGCTTTGCTCTGTTAGATTTGTCTGTAGTAATTGTGATTTCTAGAGCGCCTGATTTCATGACATGGAATGTTTTGCTGTTTGCTTTGGTGCTACGCTCTGCGATGGCGGCTTTGCCTTTTACTGTGAATGTTGATA
This sequence comes from Fibrobacter succinogenes, assembly GCF_902779965.1. Taxonomy (NCBI): domain Bacteria; kingdom Pseudomonadati; phylum Fibrobacterota; class Fibrobacteria; order Fibrobacterales; family Fibrobacteraceae; genus Fibrobacter; species Fibrobacter succinogenes. The sequence goes on from NZ_CACZDK010000002.1 coordinate 147,313, forward strand.
AAATTGTTTGGTTAGAGTCTATTTTGACGATGATGTAATACGAACCTTCGGTTAAACTGTTTAATATTTTGTTTTGGTCTATTACAGGGTGGATTGGGTCGGAAACGTTGATGGCTCCGTCTAGCTGAATGGGTTTTGTTGCAAATTCTGCTTCGCTAATAATGGTCTTAGTGGGGTCGGAACCCGTTGGGTCTGTGGTGAACAAGTATGTGATTGTTCTATCGTGGAATTGATTTTCCGGATTATCGCAAACGAAATCTATGGGCTTTCCGCACTTGTCTTTTGTGATGACTCTGCATTTTTTGAAGAACCTTTCTTCTTTTTTAATTTTAAATACATCTATTTGATAAATATACAAGTTTGTGTTGATGTTTAAGTTGCTTGTTGTCGTGCGGCGGTCGCATGTGAAAATGTCAATGTCGTATTCATTGCCTTCTGTAGCTTTGGGTAAGAATTTATTCAAGTCAACGTAAGCGGGGGCGGCAAGATGTGTTCCGCCAAGATCGACTGCGAGTTTGTTGTCGATGAATACCCAAATGTCATCGTTTCCGCTGATGCTGAATGTCGCGTTCTTTCTGAATTTGAATCGTGCATGAGTTTCAGAGCAAAAATGGTGATTTCTTCCGCCGTTTCCGTCCCCATCGACTTCGGATGTCCAACGGTATGATGCGGCTGCGCCTTGCGCTGGTGAACTTGGTTTTTCTGTACCTGTGACGTAAATGGGTGTTCCTTCGGGCGCTGCATCTTGGAAATCGCAACTCCATCCGAAAATACAATCGTGTTGGCCGAGCTTCAAGCTGTCTCGTATGGCGAGTTCTGTTTCGTAGCCGTCGTCAAAAAGTCCATTGCAATTGTAACCTTTGTCCCAACCGGGACCGCTGCAGAACAGATTGAAAATAGGTGTGTGTTCTGTGGAATCGATTTTGCGGAGCTCTGGACCGTAGAAAATCGGCCCTTCTGCTTTTCGTTTGGTTCGTGCTTCTGGAAGTTGTTTTTGGTTCGGGTCGAAAGTTAGGACGTTTTCGTCGGAATTTTCTACAGGGAAGAAACCTCCTGCAACAGGATTTTTGAGCCCGTTTACGTAGGTGTAATCAGAGTAGAAAGCCCATTTGTTGTCTGAAGATTTGGAAACAAGCATTTCGTAACAGCTCGCTTCGTTTACTCCGTCAGTTTGATTGAACATGGCGGCGAAAGCTTCGTCTGCTTGTGCTCCGAAACATTTTCGTCCGATATCAGTGAGTTCCATCTTTTTCGAAACAGAGTCGAGTGTTGACTTGACCATGCCTTGGGTTACGCCCATGCAGGGCATCTCAGCGGAATCTGAGGTAATAACGGGATATTTGACGTTGGGGTAGAAGCAGGCGTTGGTGTGAGATTGGGCTTTAGTTAGTGCTCCGTTCCAGTTTGGGCCGCAACTGAATGCGCCGTGCAAAGAAGCGTCGGTGTCGTAGATGACGGACGTCAAAATGTATTGGCAGTCTCCGATAATTCCCGGGTCTGTTGTATACCAGCCAAAGTCGATTCCTTGGAGTGAGGAGGCGGTATTCTCGTCGGCGATGAAATACAGTTTTTTTTCATCAGTACCTAACTGTTTGTCATAAATTTTAAATATCGCATCTAGGTTTATTGCTTCAGGTACTTTGCCTGCATTGGCGTCTTTTTCGCCTCCGAATCCGATTGCGTGTGCCATAGTCTCGTCGTTATCGGCGTGAATGAAAACTTTTGAGGGTAGTTTTTCATTGACGTAGCGTCTGTAATACCATCCGCAATTTTCTGGGTCTATTTCGAGTACGCGGTCTTTGCCGTCTTCGTTGATTATAGGGGTGGCTTGAACCCAATATTGGTTTTGCGGTAAGAGTACGTAGAAATCTAGAGTGGTGTCGGACTTGCTTTCAGCGCAGATGGCTGCTGTAAACGCAGAAATTGCGATAATTGTTGCCTTCAGTAATTTCATATTTCCTCCTTGCTTTACAAAAAACTAATCTTGTACAAAATAAATCTATAAAAAACGAATGACGTTGCAAATAGGATAAATAAAAAAAAGTGCGCAGGTGCGCACTTTGTAATGTGGTTAGTATTCGCTTTGCGGCGCTAGGTTCTTGGTGGCCTACTTCGCATCCCCATTTGTACTAGTCGTTAATCATGTGTTCGTAGAACTTGCGGTATTTGTCCTTGTCTTCGGTCTTGCGGACGGCGATAGCGTCTTGCGGATGGCGGTTGAGCATGCCCGTGATCATCTGCGGGATGATGTAACCCCATTCGTACTTGCTCTGCAACGGCAAGAAGAGTTCCTGAATAGCGTCGAGAACCGGGCGCAAATCGTACTTCGGATTCTTGAGGAAGCCGAGGAGGAGCTCGGTGGTGCAGTTGCCAGCGCCGCGGCCCATGCCGGACACGGAACCGTCGAGGTAGTCCACATGGTTGATGATTGCCTGAATCGTGTTGGAGAAGGCGAGCTGCTGGTTGTTGTGACCGTGGAAACCGAACTTCTTGTTCTTCACGATGCCCTTGTAGCGTGCGAGTTCCTTATCGATATCTTCCTGGTAGAAGGCTCCGAAACTGTCGACGAGGTAAAGCACGTCGGCCTTGCATTCTTCGTTGACCTGGTGGAGGGCTTCGTCAAGTTCCGGACCGCGGTCGCGGCTCACGGCCATGATGTTGAGCGTGGTTTCGTAGCCCATGTCGTGGAATGCGTTCACCATGCTGATGCCTTTGTCGATGTTCTTCACGTAGCTTGCCACGCGGAACATCTGGTATGGGCTTTCGGCGGCGGGCTTCACGGCGTCCATGTTGACGCGACCCACGTCGGCCATCACTGCCATCTTCATGTTGGATTCGATGCCGTCCTTGACCTTCCAAAGCAGGTCGTCATCGCAGAACTTCCACGGGCCATATTCCTTCGGGTCGAAGAGTTCCGGGGAGTTCTTGTAGCCCATTTCCATGTAGTCTACGCCGGCTGCGGTAAGAAGGGTGTACAATCTACGCACGAATTCAAGAGAAAAATCGTGCTTGTTGACGAGGCCGCCATCGCGGATCGTGCAGTCGAGAACTTTAATTGTTTCGTAGTACATAGTGGCTGTGGGGTCGCTTCGCTTTGAGGTTTGGGATCGCCGCGAGCGGCTTTGGGGTTGAGGTTAATGTAGCGTTAGACGTCATTCTGAGCGATAAAATCGCGAAGAATCCAATCATATTTCAATTACATCGCAAACATAGGTTTTGATATTGGAATGGTCAATAAATTTTTTGAGGCAATTGAAAAATATTTAATAATTAACGTAAAATTTGCGTTGAATCGCGTGAAATCGTGCTGTTTTTTAGTATTTTTAGGTTGCGAAAGCATCGGGGTGCATTCTTGTCTTGAATCAGTTGCTGTAAAATATCCCAAATAAATTGCAATTTTAGATCGTTTTGGAACGCCTTTGGGTTGAATTAAAAGTGGTTAATTTTATAATCTACGCTAATTATGCGTTGAATGTTTGCTGTTTCCATCTTTTCCTCATTCCCGCCTCCGAGCAGGAATCTCCTTCTCGTATGAGGTTTATTTTACTTTTTTCCAAAGCTTCGTGAATCTATATTTAGCGCATGTATATATATAAGCTTTCCCCGATTTTTTCTGCCGCGGTTTTTTTGGGCGCGAGTGCAGCTTCTGCTGATACCAAGTTTTATTACAACCAGGTGGGTTACGATGTTGACCAACCGATTTCTGTAATTGTCAAGAGCGATAACCTCTCGGATGGCGCTGAATTTAGCGTGATGTCGAATGGTGCTGCCGTGCAGACGGGCAAGCTTTCGGCAGGCTCGAATCCGGACAATTGGCTCAATAACGGTAAGTTCTATGTCGCTGATTTGAAGGGGCTTGCTGCTGGTAAGTACACTTTGCAAGTTTCCGAGAACGGACAACCGCAAAATTCCAGTGAATTTACGGTGGGCGAAAATGCTTTGGCAAAAAATACGCTTGCAACGGTTCTCGATTACTTTTACAATGACCGTGCGGATGACCCAACTGTTGAAGGTTGGGACAAGAGCATGGGTGTTTATAATTCCAGCAAAAAGGTGGATGTTCATGGCGGCTGGTACGATGCCAGTGGTGACGTGAGCAAATATTTCAGCCACCTTTCTTATGCGAACTACTTGAACCCGCAGCAAATTCCGCTAACGGTCTGGTCGCTTGCGTTTGCTTCGGAACGCATCCCGAAATTGCTTGGCTCGACTGCGACAAAGGCAAAAACGACTGATGAAGCGGCTTACGGTGCAGATTTCTTGGTGCGCATGCTCTCGGAAGAAGGCTTCTTCTACATGACTGTTTTTGACAACTGGGGATCGCCCATGGGTAAACGTGAAATTTGTGCGTTTTCCGGTTCCGATGGTATCAAGAGTGCTGATTACCAGACGGCTTTCCGCGAAGGTGGTGGCATGGCGATTGCGGGACTTGCGAGTGCGGCAAGGCTTAAGTTGAAGGGCGATTTTACGAGCGAACAGTATTTGGCTGCCGCAGAAAAAGCGTATAAGCATTTGTCCGAAAAACAGAGCATTGGCGGCGATTGCGCTTACTGCGATGACCACAAAGAAAATATCATCGACGATTACACGGCGCTTTTGGCGGCAACGGAACTTTACGCGGCTACAAAAGACAGCGTGTATTTGAAGGATGCGCGCAAACGTGCAAAGCATCTTGAAGGTCGTTTGAGTGAAGATGGCTATTTCTGGAGCGATGATGCAAAGACCCGCCCGTTCTGGCATGCCAGTGATGCGGGGCTCCCGCTAATTGCGCTTATCCGCTATGCCGAAATTGAAGCATCTATTGGTTATTTAAAAGAAAATAAATTTGATGAAGTCGATGTGTGGTTTTGCCCAACTTGCATTGGGTGCGAATGCAGCAACAGGCTTTTGTCGGCTGCCCATGACGCTATTGCGAAACATTATAGCTGGCTTGTTTCTATTACGAATAAGGTTGAAAACCCGTTCGGTTATGCTCGCCAGACTTACAAGACTCAAGGAGCTGTTAAGGATGGCTTCTTTATTCCGCATGACAATGAAAGCAATTATTGGTGGCAGGGCGAAGACGCTCGCATTGCAAGCCTTTCTGCTGCGGCAATGTATGCAGCTCGTGCTTTGAATGGGAGTATTGCTGATAGTGTGCAGAAATATGCGACGGATCAGCTCGACTGGATTTTGGGCAAGAATCCGTATGCCACTTGCATGATGTACGGCAAGGGAACCAAGAATCCGAAGAAGTATGATGGCCAGTCGGAATATGACGCAACGCTTGAGGGGGGTATTGCAAATGGCATTACCGGTAAGAATCAGGATGGCTCGGGCATTGCCTGGACTGACGATGGCGTTGCTGCCGTGGGCTTTGATGCGATGAAGGAATCTTGGCAGGTGTGGCGCTGGGACGAACAGTGGCTTCCGCACAGCACTTGGTATTTGATGGCGCTCGTGGAACGCTATGACGAAGTCTCGAAGAAAGTGGAACAGCAGAAATCTGCGCTGCCGAAGAGTGTCGCTGCGGCAAGCTTTGGCGTATCGCTTGTCGGCAAGACTCTTTCGATGAACTTGCCGAAATCGGCTATCGGTAGCACTGTCAAAATTTTAGATGTGCGTGGTCAAGTGCAAATGAAAAAAGTTGCGCAATCGCGCAACGAGATAATGAACGTAAGCTCGCTCAATAGCGGAGTTTATTTTGTACAAGTTGGCGGCATGTCTGCCAAAAAGTTCATCGTAAAGTAAGAATGTTTTGACGTTTCCTGAGTCCCGCAAGGACGATGGATTCAGTTAATTCTTGGTAAAATCACTTGTCTTCACCCGCTTACGCGGGCTCCGTCTGAACATTCTAGTTTGTCACCTTGAACTTTTTGGTTCCGGCGTAAGCTTGTTGTACGAGAATGTTCCTGCCTTCTTCCATGAGCTTTTTCGCTTGTTCGGCAAGTTTGTCGTCATCTTTTTCTTTGAGGACCTTTTCCAAGTGTTCCATAGCAACATTAATGTCGAGCTTTGTTTTTATGCGAAGTTCCCCAATATCCAAATGCGCACGGCGTATGAGCATCGCGTCCTTTTCTTTGGCGATTCCTTTTTCGAGTAATACGATGGCTGCTTCGGGAATGTTCTTTTGCTTTGCGGTTGCGCCCCATTCAAGCCATTGCAGGCTTGGGAATTCGGCGTAGCTGCCCGCAATTTTGTTTGCGGCGTCCTTTACGTCTTGGAACTTGACAGGTTCTTCTCGCAAAAGCGCTGTTAGCCCGTATTGGAGTATTCGCGCTGCGTTTTCGGTTTCGCCATTGTTGGCTGCTTCGAGACCCTTAGTAATCATATTGCGAATGCGTTCGCCCGGCGATACGGTTTCTTCGGCTCTTTGTGCGTTGTCTGTTGTTTGGGTAGAATCGTTTTCTGAGCGGTGAGGCATAAAGTAACCTGCGACTCCGCCCAAAGCAAAGAATATGGGGGATTCTACGGCGACTGCATTGAAAATGCCTGGGTTTAAGAACCAGTCGATTGCCATGCTGATGGCAAGGCCGAATTCTGAAATCTTGCAGACATAAGAGGGAATAGCGTCTTTTTCTTTGTCGAATGTGTTTGCTCCCAGCAAGAAGCAGAGCATCAGGCTTACGCCAATGTAGCGTTGCGATGCAAAATGTTCAAAGAACGATGTGTTCACCAGAATATCTACAAAGAACCCGCTTATGATTGTGATTACAATCGCGTATGCATAAACGAATAATGTATTCCAACGTTTTTCAAGTTGAATCAGCGCGAACATGAAGCAGACTGCAAAGAAAATAAAGGACCAAAGGCTAGGAAGGAGCAAACCGCATGTGAAGAAGCTTTCGGAGTTTCCTCGGCTTGGAATATAAGCCCAACGGTAACGGATGAATTTGTCCGTGTAATTGTTAATCCATTTCTTGAGTTCGGCTTCGTATTGCTTGTCGGTCGGGAAGTTGCCGTGTTCTGCAGCATATTGTTCCTTTCCGCCTTGGTTCTCCCACCAATCGAGAAATTCGCCTTTCATTTCTTCAATGCGGTCTTCGATAATCGGTGTGGGATTCTCGACTTTGTAGCGCTCCTTGTAGAGTTCGAACTCTTGCGCCTTGATGGTGTCGTTTGGGGTGAGCCCTACGTTTTTAAATTCTTGGGCGCGTTCCTCGTTCCACCACTTTTCAAATGATTCGTGGATTTCTTTTTTTTGCCTGAATTCTTGGATTTGGGGATCGAGTGTGGTTTCGAAGTTGAATACCCCAATGCCAAAAATTACCAAAAGCGTCAGGTAATGGTGGATCTTGAAAAAACGGAACGGTTTTAGGAGTGTTTTCAATTTTATCTTCATGCTAATGAATATAAACAAATCATTAGTAGATAGTAAGAAGATTAATTGTTAAAAAGCGCGTTTGCTGTACTCGTTTAACTGATTCCACAAAAAATCGGTGTTCACGTCGCGAAATCCGACGGCATTGACCTCTTCACGGAGCTTGTGGGCCATGGTAAACAGGTTCGGGCTTTTATTCATGCGTTCGGTGCTGTCGAATGTGGTGAGCGCGTCAATCCAGTCGTGAATTTCCGGGAAGCGTTCGTCGTTAAACACGTTTTCGCGGCCGTTTTCGATATATTCCATGTAGCGCTTGGTGATAAGTCGGCCTTCTTCTGTGTAGATTTCTTTTGCCTTGGGGTAGAGCTTTACACCGGTCAAGTATTCGTGCATCACTGCGCCAAAGCTAAAGTAGTCTACTGCGCAGGTGATGTTTTCGCTAGATTGGGCGAGTTCGGGAGCGCTGTAGCTAGGCGATGAAAGTCCACCGCCTTCGGTGACTGTCTCGCGCATCTTTGCCTGGGCGTAACCAAAGTCGCAAAGCAAAATCTTGTGGTTGTTCTTGTGCGCTGGGTTCTGGCACAAGAGCAAGTTCCTGGGCTTAATGTCCTTGTGGACGATTTGATAATAATGGAGCTGGCTAATGGTGTTTGCGAGGTAGGCCATTTGGGCGACTCGCTTCACGATTTCTTCGTCCGTAAGCTTGGGCTTGATGACTCTGTCGAGTGAACACCCTTTGATGAACTCCAACTTGAGGTAAGGGTGGCGACCTGCGATGCCGCCGCCATAAGATTGCACCACTCCTTCGATATTTGTTGCGCGGATGAGGTTGTTGATGCGGATTTCATCCTGGAATGCGCTCAGGAGCATGTTCAAACGGTGCAGACGGTTTTTACCAGGTGGTGCCCAGTACTTGCAAATCTTTACGACGATTTCTTTTTCGTCATAGCGCTTTTCGTCGCGCGGGTGTTGGATCCAGAGTTTGGCTCGGTATAGCTGGTTTGTGCCTTCGAGCGAAAGAGGCTCGATGAGCTCGATGCGTTCGGCGTTACCATTGTGCTTGAAGTCCGGGTTATGGTCAAACCACCGCTGGTATTCCGCCATGGTGTAGTTCGGGCGTAGCGCCAAGTTGCGCGAAACCCTGTCTATCGTTTCTGCCAAATTGTTCCAGAACATATATAGAATGTAGAAAAGGAGATTCCCTGTCGGCTTTGGGAATGGCAAAAACGGTGCGGGAAACAGCAAAAACCCGCCTTTAGGCGGGCTTGACAAGGTTATAATAGGCTAAAAAAGCCTTTACATCTCGTCGCTAGCGGGGGAATGGGTGAACGTGACCTGCCCTTCGCTTTGTTCTTCGAGCTTCGATGTGATGAAGTCGTAGGCTTCATCGACCGTATCGCAGAACTTGAACAGCTTGAGGTCTTCGGGGTTGATCATGCCTGCTTCGGCGAAGAATTCCCAGTTGAGCGCCTTCTTCCAGAACTTGGAATCGAAGATAACGACCGGCATCTGCTGGGCGTACTTGTCGGTCTGGATAAGCGTGAGCATTTCGAAGGCTTCGTCGAGAGTGCCGAATCCGCCGGGGAAAATCACCAGTGCACGAGCCATGCGCAAGAACCAGTATTTACGAATAAAGAAATAACGGAATTGCAGATTGAGCTCGTCGTCGATGTAAGGATTGCAATGTTGTTCGAAAGGAAGCTTGATGTTCAGGCCGATAGACGGCGTTCCGACGTCGGTCGCACCTCGGTTGCCGGCTTCCATGATGCCCGGACCGCCACCCGTCATGATGGCGTAACCTTGATGGCGCTTGTTGATCCACTTGCCGAGCTTTGCGGCAAGATCGCGTGCGGCATTGTAGGAATCGGCAACTTTAGACAGGCGGTCTAAGCGGGCCAGTTCCTTCTTATCCTTGCAGCCCTTGCGACGCTTTTTGATTTCGTCGGGCGGGAGTGTACGTGCAGAACCGAAGAACACGATAGAATTCTTGATTTCTTCTTGAGCAAAAACTTGTGCGGGGGAAAAAAATTCAGAAAGAATTCGAATGGGACGTGCTGCGTCGCTTTCCATAAATTCGGCATTGTGGTATGCCATTTGACCCGGTTTTGGGCGGAATTTCTTTGGCGCCATAATACTTAACCTCTTTTTTTATTTGATTTTTAGTAATAATATACGTTAAATCGCTTTTGTGGACCAAAAAGTAAAGTTTTTTTCATCTTACATGGAGTAACTTTTATATATTAATGGTATGCTAGTAAAAATGTGGACAGATAATTTTGTCATAACAGGCGAAATCGACACGTTACGTGACGAGCGCCTCACGGACTATATCCGTGAAAACAAGGACTTTATCGCGGTGACTCAGGTGCGCGTTTGTGACAGGAACGAAAAGGACCTGTTCCGTACGCACTTCCTGAACGTCAGCACGAACCACATCGAGATTATTCTCCCTGCGGAATAGCAGATGCTTTCACTAAGGATTTAGTCAAGGAGCTAAACATGCTCCGTTTTTGTTTATGAAAAGACCGCTCGGAGAGCGGTCTCTTTTGAAAAATGCGATTTAGTTATAACGCGAACCAGGTCACATAGATTCTATAAGCCATAGCGAAGTCAAGACGGCTAGATTTAGAATATTTGCTTTCGCTGAAGTTGTTCATAAATGCAGGTCCAAACTTTCCTGAGAGGATTACATTTGGGGCGATTTCACCGTGAAGTCCGGCCATAATCCCAAAGTCAATTCTAGAAACATCGTCATCCAAGTTATTGTACACGAACTCGCCTCCCAAAGAGAATGGAACGGTTTTCTTGACGAGGATTAAGTCTAATGCCGTACCGATAGAAAAGATTGTTTTAGCACTACCTCCTTTCGTTTCATATCCATCGGTTTTGGTTGTTGTTTCACCACGGTGTATGAATCCAAAGATTAGGCTCCACAATATATTGTTCGTTGGACGGATTGTCAAAGAGACGCCTGCCAAGTCGGCTCCTTGCATCATAAGAAGAAGGCCTGTCAGGTTAAGACCTATACCAAGAGATCTGTTTTCACCAGAAGATTCTTTGGCTGTGTTCTTTGAGACGGGAGTATAATTGTTGTCCTGAGCAAAACTGTAGCTACAGAGGACGAACGCCGTCAGCGCGGCAAGAATCAATTTTTTCATGATGATTTCCCCTTCTAAAACATTTGTGTAATTTAAATATAAGTAAAATGAAAGAAATGGAGGCACGGACGGATAAAATGATTATTCCAATCTCGAATAGAACTTTTTATTTGTGTTATCAGCTCACCATTCTATGGCAATCTTTGCAACGAGGATTCGGCGGGCGGCTTCGTCGAGCTTTGTCGGGTCGTTCTCGACGCCGAGTAATCCTGCAAAGATGATGAATGGGCTTGCCGTTGCTCCTTGGTTATTGCACTTGACGCGGATATAGATTGTCCCATCCTTGATTTCAAGTCCTGCTACCAATTCGTTTAAATCCATCTGCTGGCCTCGGTGGTTTGTAACCACCGGGAATTTTTTCTGTTCGAACTTTTCCATGAGGTCGGCGGGGATGCTTTTTGGCGTGTGGCGGTAGATAATTGCTGTAGGGAAATGCTTGGAAAGCTTTTCCTTGAGCGGTTCTATGTCTACGATCTCCATGCCATGCGGGAATGGAGCGCTAAGTTTTTCAATGGTCTTTTGCTTGCCTTCGGGCGAGATGTCGAGCGGTTGCAGCAAATCGACGCTGATGATTTCGCAGTATGTTTCGAGCCCGAGCGGTAAGGCGCCCATGTTCACAATGCGCGGCTTGGGGCTGAAGCCTTCGCTGAACTTGATAGGGATGCCCGCACAGATGAATGTGCGCTCGAAGAAACTGAGCATGTTCTGGTGCGGGAGAAACCTGCTGATGCCAGTCTTTTTGAACGTAATCTTGTAGCTGTAGCTTACCTTCTGGCTCGGGCGGCGGTCTGCAACGAGCTTCTTGATTTCTTCGGGAGTGCGGCTGGGCGCCTTGTGGCGCACAGGATCGTCCGCGAGGACGATTTCCTGGCCAAAGCCAGGAATGCCGCACTTTTGGCAGTCGCCCCACTTGCAGTTCGGCACTGGTGCCGAAGTCGGGTCAAATGCTTTTTCCCATTCGCGGCGCAAGTATTGCTTGGACGTGCCTGCGTGGATAAAGTCCCAAGGGAACACTTCGTCCTTGTCGCGTTCGCGATAAACCCAGCTTGTGTCATATCCACATTCGTCCCAAACTTGCAGCCACTTGTCAAAATCAAAGCGGTAACTGTCGCTTTCGAAGATAATGCCTTTCTTGTAAGCGGCGTAAATAACAGGCCCGAGCGAACGGTCTCCGCGGCTGTAAACGGCTTCGAGGAAACTCGTTTCCCAGGCGGCCCAGTTGATTTTCACGTTCGGGTGCTTGTAGAACTTTTCGCGCACGTAGCGGATGTGGTTGAGTGCCGTTTCTTTGTCCATAAACGGCGCCCATTGCAGGCTCGTAAACGATTTCGGAATCAATATGCCTATGCTCACTGCAATTTGGATGCCGCGGTTGTACTTGCGGCCGATTTTCACGAGGTTGAAAATGAGCTCGCAGAAAGCCTGCATGTCATCCAGGTTCTCCGTCGGGAACCCGATCATCGTGTAGAGCTTGATTTTGTTGAACCCGCTAGAGAAAGCATGTTCTGCCGCATCGTACATGTCCTGGTCGCTGATGGTCTTGTTGATCATCTTGCGGATGCGTTCGGAACCTGTTTCGGGGGCGAACGTGGCGCTGCGACCGCCCTTGAGCGCGGCAACCTTTTCGGCGAGACTTTGTCCAAAACTGTTGACGCGAATACTCGGGAGGCTTACATCTACGTTGTCGTAAAATGGATCATCAATGATGGAGTCTGTAAGCGATTCGACCGGCTTGTAGTCTGCGGTCGAGAGCGACAAAAGCCCAAGCTCGCGTTCGCCTGTTGCTTGAATGCCGGCCTTTGCAATATCTAAAACATCGTCCGGGTTGAGCTCGCGGCATGGCCTGTACCAAATGCCTGCCTGGCAGAAACGGCAACCCTGTGCGCAACCGCGCATCACTTCCACGCTAAAGCGGTTGTGGACAAGTTGCATGTTCGCAATCAAGTTCTTGATGGGGTAGTCTTTCGGGTCGAGATACGGAATAAATTGACGGCGTACACCGTTAGTTTTTTCGTAGGAACCTTTAGCGGGTTCTTTCGGAACGATAACGCCGTATTCGTTCTTGACTACTTCGCGGAGGCTCGGTACATACACCCCATCTATTTTAGATAAATTCTCTAGAATTTGAGCGCGTTTGAGACCTGCTTTGCGCCCTTCGCCAACGCAACGTACAAATTCAACAATCAGCTTTTCGCCATCGCCAATCATGAACGCGTCAAAGAAATCGGCGACTGGTTCCGGGTTCCCCATGGCGGGGCCGCCAGAGACTACAATCGGGTCTGTCTCAGCGCGGTCTTTTTGCCATGCCGGGATTCCCGCGAGTTCAAGCACGTAAGGTACGTTCGTAAAATTCAATTCGGTCTGGAGCGTAAGCCCCACGACTTCGAAATCCTTGACTGCAGTATAGCTCCCGTGCGTGTATAGCGGAATGTCGTATTTTTTCATCTCTTTAGCCATGTCGTCCCACGGTGCAAAACCCACTTCGCAAAGCAGGTCCGGTTCGCGGTTGAGCACATGGTACAGAATGCGCAGCCCGTTATTGCTCATGCCGATTTCGTAAGTGTCCGGAAACACAAACGCCATACGTGCAAGCATTTTGCTATGGTCTTTGATGACGCTGTTCGCTTCGCCGCCCATGTAGCGGGCGGGACTTTCTACAGCGGGGAGTGCAAGAGCAAGTTTTTCAAGGATAGTCATGTGGATAAATATAGAATAGAATGGGGGAGATGAAACTGGCTCTATTGACTTGCATTTGGGTTTAATGTATATTGGATAGAGAGGTATTGGTATGGCCTTAGATATGACATTGACTGAGATAAACCCAGCTCAGATGTTGGTTTTGAAGTCTTTCGCAAATGTATCTAGCGAAGAAGAATTAAGCGCTTTGATGAAAACGCTTAAGAAATTCTATGCCCAAAGATTAGAAAAGGAGCTTGACCGTTTGTGGGCTGATGGAACGTTAGATCAAAAGAAGTTGGACGAGTTGCAGTCTGAACATCTACGGACTCCATATCGTGGATAAGAAGCTAAAAGTTGTTGTGGATACGAATGCCCTTTTGCAAATGTTAGGGCGTCATAGCAAGTACCATTTTCTTTATGAAAAATTTTTGAATGAAGAATATTGGCTATGTGTATCTAATGAAATTGTGCATGAATATGAAGAAATCTTGGAAATGCTTGCATCACCTGTGGCTGCAAATTTATTCATGAAAGTTTTGGAGTTTTCAGAGAATGTAGTTCGTAAAGATCCGTTCTTTAAACTTAACCTGATTAAGAAGGATCCTGATGATAATAAATTTGTTGATTGTGCGTTTGCTAGTCAAGCTGATTACATCGTGACAAATGATGCTCATTTTTTGGAGCTTAAGCAGGTCAATTTTCCGACTATACAGGTGAAATCTTTAGACGATTTTGCTTTAGATATGGGATAATCTCTGAAAAAATTTCTTTTGAGATAAATCGTACTTTTTTAAGGGGCTGTTTTAATAATTCTTTATTGCCATACCCCATAATATTTTAATATTTTTATAATATGAGTATCGTTAAATATATTTTCTGGTTGGTCGCCTTCTTAATGGGCGTTATTGCAGCTTACGTCGTCCCCGAAGAAACCATGTCTTTTGGGGCGAAATTTGTATTTGTCGGCGCCTGGGGTGCCGTGCTCGGTTTCGTTTTCTATACCGTCTGCCGCAGGCAGATAGAAGCAATCGAAAACGATTTTAACGAGGTGCTGAACAAGCCGCAGCCGAAGGACACTCAGTATGTGTCTGTCCGCTTGCAAGAAGAAAAGAAAAATCCGCTCCCGCCGGGGGCGATTCCTGCTTCCGAAGCGCTTAAAAATCAGCCTGTGCCAGTCTCAATCAAAAAACTCGATGCGGCTGCCGTCAAGGTCGGGTTCCCGCTTGAAGCTTGGAACGCCTTTAAGCTTGGAGTCTTGCGCAACCGTCCGTTCACCGAAGTTGTCGATGCCATGCAGAAGCTTTTACCGGAACTTTTCCCGGGGGCTTCCGGTGTGCTTTATATGTACGGTGGCGTGCAGACCGAACTCTCGCAGATTTTCCGCTTTGGCCCGAACGTGATTAGCGATGAGACCATGACGCCTGCCGAATGCGCAAGCTTTAACACCGGCGATATCGTTGTGACCGATTACAACTCGCCCGATGTTTCGAGCGGCTGCACGCACTTGCACCATCGCCCGAAGGGCATTGCCATTTGCTCCCCGATTGAAGGCCTCGAAGAACACTTTGGCATTCTGACTCTCCAGGTCGATAAGCTCCCCGAAACCGAAACTAAGGAATACTGGCAGGCGAAGGTGAGCATCGTTACGGCTGCGTTTGGGCTCTATGTGGCGAACCAGGACCTGAACATGCGCTTTGAACAGCACAGTATCCGTGACATGCTGACGGGTCTTTTTAACAAACGTTATATGGAAGAATCGCTTAACCGCGAAATCACTGCAGCCGTGCGCCACAAGTCGCCGATTGGCATTGCTATGCTTTACCCAGATGCAATACCTGCCGTGCAGAGCAAACAAGGGCGCCATGCTGTGGAACAGCTTTTCTGGGAACTCGGACAGCGCTTGCCGAACTACATTCGCGGTGAAGACATTCCGTGCCGCTACTCCGATGACGTGTTCTGCGTGATTATGCCGGGTGCCGACCTCAATATTACGAGGAACCGCGCCGAACGCATTCGCAACGAAATCTCGCAGCTCCAGATCGCTTATGGCGACGGAATCCTTGCGACGACACTCAGTATGGGCGTTGCCGTGATGCCGACACATGCTAACGATGCCGGTTCTTTAATCTATACCGCAGAAGCCTCCTTGCATATGGCTATGCAGGCGGGCGGCAACAAGGTCGTTATCGCAGATTCCATAATAAAGTAATTTGCAGCCTTTATAAATATTCTGCCTATATTATATATAGTATGACTCTGGTTCTTTCAGGGAAAGCCTCCTACGGGAGGCATTTTTTTTGTCAAGGATATTTTAGCCCTTCAAAAAGGTAAACACTATTTGCTGTATGTTACTTATGACGAGTATTGTTGTTTGTTTTATTAATGATGTAAAGATTTTATTACGGCGAAAAACGCTAAAATGGGGCTTTTGGGGCCATAATTATTCCAACTTGGAGTAAAAAAACGTAGCGAAAGACTCTTTTTCGTAAAAAAATATCTATATATAGAGCATCGAAATTTGGTAAATAAATCCAATTTTTTGATGGAAATGTGCAATCAGTCACAAAAAAGACCCAGTCATGACACAAACGTGACAAAAGTTTGACAAAAGTATTGCTTTTCTCGAAAAATTAGGTATATTATCCAATGTAAACGAGCGGTAACGCTCACAACAAGAATGTGTAACTAAAACAAGGAGATACACTATGAAGAAGCAAGGTTTTACCCTTATTGAATTGATGGTCGTGATTGTTATCATGGGCATCCTCGCAGCAGTCGCAGTTCCGAAACTCTTCGGTATGATTGCTAAGTCCAAGGCATCTGAAGTCGGCCCGGCAGCTGGTACTTACGTAAAGCTCCAGCAGGCTTACTTCTCTGAAGCAAACAAGGCTGGTGGCTGGCAGTTGATTGGCTACCTTGCTCCGAGCGGTGAAAAGGCTAGCCAGACTGTAAACTTCAAGTATGATGTAGGTGGTATTGAAGCCGCAGCTCAAGATGAGTTGAAGTCTGAAAAAATTGGCTGGACTGCAGAAAACGTTGCTAACTTGAATGAATGCCAGGCTGGTGTTAACTGGAGCGTCACACTTTCTAAGTCAAGTGATGCAACTAAGGGTGCTGATGTTAAATTTAAGTCTGAAGCCAAGGGCGCTGGTTGTGTTGCTCTTACCCCGACTTTCGCTAACATCGGTAAGTAAGGTTTAACCAATAAATCTTTATAAAAGAGATCTCCGATTGGGAGGTCTCTTTTTTTATTAGATTTCAGGTTGAATTAAAACGCTTTAAGAAATACTTTTTGCCAATATGTACAATTATACGTTTCATTTTTTATTGTCCTTAATTTTGGCGGCTTTATTTTCGGTTCTTTTTTGCCATGGCTTTAAAAAGAGGCTTTTGGCTTTTTTTACTATACCTGTTATATTTTACATTTTATTCTACAATTACGATTATGTGCTTTATCTGGGAGGGGCGGCTCCTATTGCAATTTCATATTTTGGTGCGGTTTATGCTTGCCTATTATTTCTTTTTTTGGCGTCATATAAAAATTTTCCCCTTATAAGTGATGGTTTTCACGACCAATTCCGTATATCCGAAATAAAAACAACGGGTTTTTTCTTTTTTAATTTTGTCCTTCAAGTATTTTTGGTTTTATATATTCAGGTTATTCCTTGGGCAATTGACACATTCCCGCTATCTAACATAGAAGCTGTACTTTTTACGCTTTTTGCAGGAACTAATGAGGGCGCAGAAGAATTTGTTCTTTCGTCTTTTTGGAGTAAGGCTTGCAATCCCGCCATAAAGTTCCTTTCTATAATTCTTGTTTGTGAATTGGTAATTTCAATTATCTTAAAACGACAAAAAATAGCTTTACGTTTTACACTTTGGAAAATCAAAGCGATAATTATGGGTCCAACCATAAAAGAATATTTTAACCAAATACTGAAAATCTCAACCATATTTTTATTGGTTTATTGCGCAATTCTCTCTTTTGTTTTGCCGGGAATTGTAATGAGTACTCCTTTCAAAGCTTTATTCCAACAACCTGTTGATTCCGAGCTCTACAGAAATCACTATATCCATCCTGATTCTATTCAAATTTCGTCGGAGAACCCTAAAAATCTGATTGTTATTTTACTAGAATCCATGGAAACAAATTTTGCTCAATACACACCGGAAATTAATTCATTGGAAAAAGAGCATACGAATTTTGCACCCGGTGGAGAAAGCGTATCTGGAACTAGTTGGACTATTGCTGGAATTACAGGGAAACTTTGCGGAATACCTTTGAACATGCCTATGGGGATAGGCGAATATTTAGGCAAATTACCCACGTATTTGCCGGGGGCGAAATGTTTAATGAATGTGCTTGCCGACAAAAACTATAATCAAGTTTATATGCAGGGATCTAGTGGCGATTTTACACAAAAGAGGACTTTTTGGACTGTGCACGGGAACGTGGCTGTTCATGATATTGAATATTATAAAGGTGTTGGAAAAATTCCAAATGATTACCATGTTTTTTGGGGATTTGAGGATAGAAAACTTTATCAATTTGCGAGAGAAGAACTGGATAGCTTATATAAGCAAGGAAAACCTTTTGCTTTGTATATGCTTACGATAGACACTCATCAACCTGAAGGCTACGTGGATGGTGCTTGTGAAAAAGAATTCAAGAATGTTGATGGAAAATTGCCAAAGGCCATTCGGTGTTCTTCTAAGCAACTTTATGATTTTATATCATGGGCTAAAGATCAGCCTTGGTATGAAAATACGGTGATTTCTGTTATGGGTGATCATACGATGTCCGTCTTATCAGTAAAAGCAAATGTTCCGCCACAGGATTCTCTTTATTGGACTAATTTTATAATTAATTCTAGCGTTCGAAAGTCGATGAAGCCGCGTCAATATTCTTCTTTAGACATGTTCCCCACGTTGTTAGAGGCGATGGGTTTTGAACTTAAAAGTCGTGGTATTGCTTTGGGGCGTTCGCTTTTTTCGGATAGTCTTACCATGCTGGAACTTTATGGCCGTCAGACTTTAGACAGTTTACTTCGTGAACGAAGTGTTCAGTACGATAAATTCTTGTTTGGGGAAAAATGAAGTATTCTAAAATAATTGCTGCTTTAGGCCTAAATTTTGTTTTATTTGCTGTTTTCGCCGTTTTAGGGGTTTTCCGCTATGGCGCTCTTGACGATTATTTTATGGCTACCGTTTTGACGGGGGCGTATGGTTCTGAGTTCGATCCGCATTTGGTATTTGTCAATGGTGCGCTTGCCTATTGCTTGATGCCGCTCTATTATTTGTTCCCGAGTGTTGGCTGGTTTTATATTTTTCAGATGGCGACCATTTTTGGAGCGTTTACCCTATTTTCTTATTGCTTGATTCGGCAGTTGGGATTTCGCTTGGGAGTGCCTTTGGCAATGTTGCTGAGTGCTGTTGCCATAGAATTTTACGCATCGGTTTCCTTTACGATTTGCGCGCCATTGCTTGCGGCGAGTGGGGCGATTCTGTTTATTAAAGGAAGCATTCGTGAAAAAACGTTGTGGTTAGCTGCTGGCTGTATTTTGTTGATTTTGGGCGCCATGTTGCGTTTTCAGATGTTTCTATTGGTGATTCCGTTTCTGGGAACTTTGCTTTTGTGGGCGCATTTCCCGTTCAAGGCTGTACCGAAAAAAACGTTGATCGCTCTCGCTTTTTGCGGACTTGCTATTTATGGCGTAAATACATTCGATGAAAATTTGTACAACGATCCAGAATATAAGTATTATAAGGCATATCAATATAAGCGGTCTTTTTTTGGTGATGGCGCTCATTATGATAAAGAAGCTATATCTGATGAACTTGAAGAACGGGGAATGATTCCGCTTGATTTTAAATTGTTGTGTGCTTGGAATTTTTATGACACACAAGTTTTTAGCGCCGATAGCTTGGATGCTATTATCAAGATTGCAAATAGAAATGTTTATGTTGAAAACAAGCAACGTTTACCCGCAGCGGTTGCTATGGGAATTTCCAATGCTTTTACGCGGAATATGGCGTGGTGCTGGTGTTTTATTTGCATATTGATTCTTTTGTTTACGGGAAAAAAGTCTAGGATGTACCCTTGGGGCTCACTTGTGTTGGTTGTGGCTTCGTATATGTATTTGCTGCAATTGAATCGCTTGGTATCGCATGTAGAAATGGGAATCTGGCTTTATGCCGCGGTTATGGGAATCCCGCTTTTACAAAAGGACAATACTGTTGCGGGTGTTTCTAGTAAAATTTCCAGCCGTTTGCCGATAATTGTATCGTTGTTTGCGTTAGTGTTTTTAGCGGGTACGATTCTTTCGTTGCCGAAAGAAGATCGGAATCGCGCCGTTTTTGCTGTGCCCGAAATGTCCAAGGACTGGCGTGAATTTTTGGAGTATGCAAATAAAAATATAGGCGATGTTTATTTGCTTTCTTTTTATCAATATAAGGATCTTGGTCTTGTCAAGAATGCTCCGTATGAGGCTGCAAAGCCTAGTAGCTGGCAGAATATAATCCCGATTGGATATTGGAATATTAACCTGCCGGGGATGAAACGTGAACTTGAAAAACGGGGCGTTGAAAATCCGTTACGTGATATTGTCAAAGACAATGTTTATACAATCGAAATGGGAAATTCTCCTATTTACCAGTTGTTCTACAAAATCCATTACCATAAGAATTTGAGCGTTGATACGGTACAGACGTTTGGTGATTTGATGATTTTGAAATATCGCGAGGTGTCTGATGAAAAAAATGCAGAAGATTAATTTAGCGGTATTTCTAGCGTTCATTGTGTTTGTTATTCCGCTTTCTTATGTTATGGGTTCTGATTTCATGGGGAAACAGGAAAAACCTTGGCACATGCAGGGCGCCATTCACGAAGATTCTCTTTCGCAAGAATATCTCAGTAAATACAAGATCTTAGATAAAGTACCTGTAACGTTGCAAATAGAACGCCACAAAGAGAAACGTGTTTTGATTTTGATCGATGCTTGGGGCGTTCCGTTTGACGAAAAAAAACTGGCAAAAGAATTTGCCGTATTTAAGGATGTTCCGCATGAATACGCGATTCATAAGAGGCTGAAAAATGTAACAGCCCATGCGGAAAAAGTTGAATTTCGGGCGGATTCTCTAGACTCGCTCGTTGTAGTCGATATGCTTGATAGAATTGAACCGTTGTTGATGATACCTGATTATAGAACCATGGCTTTGACGATTCACGGTTCGAAATATGGTTCTGAAGAAATTTTGCAAAATATCTTAAAAGAAATTGCGAAGTTAATAAAAAAATTTCCTGACGTACAATTTATAGTGCAAGGGGCGCATCGACCAATTTTGGGGACTCCCGAAACACGCCGGAAATATTATGCCCACTGGGTTCCGGTGGTGATATTAAATTGATTGTATTGTAAAAATTACAATATTTTTTAGTCCAAAATCTTCATAAAAGCGTGTTAATTATATGGATGGAGAGCGTTTTTCCATTCAAAAAAAATGGAGATTTTAGAGTGAATATAGATGAATAATGCCTGTTTGAAACTTTCGAACAACGAAATGATATTGAAAGTGCCAGAAAACAGTTTGAGGGGCAAAAATATCTTGACCCGAAATGCGACCCGGCGTTTAGGGCTTTGTTTGATAGCGAGGATGCGCTTGTGAATTTTTTAAATGCAATTTTGCACCTAGATGGGGAGAATACAATTCAGTCTCTGACTTACACGGTTCAACAAGAAGAAATATTTCGTTTGCCCGAACCATATCGCGTCAAGTTTGATATCGGAGCTCGAACCAAGGCCGGAAAGCGTATTGATGTTGAAATGCAGCAACTTAAACTGAACGACTATGTTGACCGCATGATGATATATAATGCATTTTTGCTGCTGCGTTCAAAAAACGACTACAACAAGGAAATTGATTTTCGGAATCTTCCTGATGCCCAAAAGAAAAAATACCGTTATAAATTACCCGAAATCTATTCCATTTGGATTTTAGATTATCCTGTTCAGTTTATGGAGAATGTTTATCGTGATGAAGTCTGTCTTTATAATCTGTCTAGCGTTGGCAAAGAAGGTTGTGTTCCAATTTCCACGAAAAATAAGTATATTATTGTAGACCTAACCAAATTTAATAAGCCGAAAGACAAACTCGAAAACGATGAGGATCGTTGGCTTTACATTTTGAAGAATGCCGGTTCTTCAAGTTCACTGCCTGAATTCGATAATCCGACTTTCGAGGACGCCCTAAGGCGAATTGAATGTGACTCGGCAAACGACGAACTCTTAATCAGGCAGGCGAATATGAAAGATTTTCTCTACGCATATAGTGACGCTATTGATGAAAGTTATGAGAAAGGCGTTGTGAAAGGTGTTGAAAAAGGACGTGCCGATAGAGAAAAGGAAAGGGTTGAAGCTATAAAATCTTTACTTGTTCAAAAAGTTGCACCAGATGTTATTGCTAAGGCTTATGGAATTCCTGTTGAAACTGTTCTTAGTCTAAAAGAAAAGTAATCTGATAAAGAATGTGCAATGTGAGAGAATTTTGGGCTTTGACTCAAAGTGAAAAATCTGAAATTTTTATGCTTAATTCTCAAAATATTCGCGTTTGTCAGGTGCTGCACGGAATTGTGGGTGGCGGTTCTGAACAAGTTGTTTTGAACTACTGTTCGCGAATGCGCGACATTCATTTTGATTTGCTGTACCAGTACGAACCGAATCCGCAAATTTTGGAACGTTTCAACGAGGCTGGAATCAATTGCATTCAGATTCCAGACAAGGTGCATCATCCGCTAAAGCATCTATGGATGATGTATAAACTTTTTAAGCGTGGGCATTACGACGTTATTCATTGCCATTTAGATTGGTTTTTGAACAGCTATGTGTGCTTTATTGCAATGCTTGCCGGCGTGAAAAAACGCATTGCCCACCATCACCAGGCATATAGTGTAAGGTCCTTGAGTCAAGCCGAAGGGCCTAGAATAAGGTTGGTGAGCCTGCCGAACCACCTTATAAAGAAACTTCTTTGTTTTTTATTGCGTGTCCCTTGCAAACTTTTCGCGACGCATTGGCTAGCCTGTGGCGAGGCTGCTGCAATTAACGGATGGGGTAAAAATGCCGTAAAGAAAGGTAAGGTAACGATTCTCCCAAATGCGATTGACCCGGAACGATTTAAGTTTAGTGAATGCGCACGCCGTGAGATCCGCAAACAGTACGGAATAAAGGATGATGATTTTGTAATTGGACATGTGGGGCGATTCTATCCGCAAAAGAATCACAATTTTTTGATAGATGTATTTAGTGAGGTCCATAAGCAGAAACCGAATGCAAAATTGTTGCTACTCGGTGACGGACCTTTGCAAGATAATATTCGACAGAAAGTAGGATCTTTAGGTCTTGCAGAAGCTGTTGTATTTGCTGGACTCCAGAAAGATCCTGCTCCGTTCTATAGTGCTATGGATGTATTTGTTTTTCCGTCGTTATGGGAAGGGTTGCCGCTTACGCTCGTGGAAGCTCAATATTCGGGACTGCCGTGCGTGGTAAGTGAAAATGTGACGAAGGAAGTTTTTGTAACCAATTTTTATGACCAATTGAATTGTTTTAAATCGAAAATATGGAAGTCTTCTATAGTCTGTTTTGACTCTGTTAATAGATGCTGCGAAATTCAATCTTCTAAATATGATATAAATGTTCGTTATTGTGAACTGAAAAAAATATATGGGAAAAACTAAATGCAGTCTTTGAAGATTTCTTGCATTATACTGAATTACAATGATGCACTCACAACAATAAATTTGTTGGAGTGTATAAAAGATTATAGTATTTTAGATTTTATTGTTGTTGTTGACAATTGCTCTACAGATGATTCTTGGGAAAAGTTGTTAAGGTATAAGAACGAAAAAATTCACGTAATTAAGGCCCCTCAAAATGGAGGGTATGGAGCGGGAAATAATGTAGGTTTGCGTTATTCATCTGAAATCTTGAATGTGGACTATTCGATTATTGCCAATCCTGATGTTTTATTTAGCGAAGAGTGTATCCGCAAATTCCTTCAATCTTTTCTAGAGGATTTAACTGTTGCTGTTGTTTCTGCTAAACAGTCGAATTCTCCTGATTGCGCATGGAAAAATTGCAGTACAATGCAATATATACTGGCGACGAGTTTATTTTTTGAAGTATGGTTAAAGATTCGTTCTTATCCAAAGAGCTTTTTTGAAGGACAAAATTCAGTTTTTGTGTTTGCTGTTCCCGGCTCGTTATTGATGGTAGATTTGAAAAAAATGCTTAAATATGGCATGTATGACGAAGAATTTTTTCTCTATTATGAAGAACCTGTTTTGGCGCAAAAATTTGATAATGCCGGATTGAAAACGGTGTTGCGATTAGATTGTTCCTATGTGCATAATCATCATGTTAGTATCTCAAAAACATATCGTCGCTGGTCGCAACAACATGCGGTGCTTTTAAAAAGTGCAGAACTGTTTTTAAGAAAATATAAAAAGGCGAGTGCTTTGCAGATGGCGTTCGCTAAGTTGTGGTTTGCATATACAAAATTTGAATTCCTGTTATACGATTTATTGCATAATTCCAAACATTAAAATGCAGAAGACTCTATAAAAAAATAGTTTCCATTTTCGTCTAGGACAAAGTGTTATAGATTCGTAATTTTTTATGTAGAAAAATGCAGTAGCAAATTTATGTTGGTTTTTGGAAAGATTTGAAAAGAACTTAATTGCTTTTTGAACGATTTCTTTTTTTTGTATGTCGTTTGTGGTTGGAAGAATTGCTTGTAGCATGGCTAAATTGTGAGCGTAGATCGTTTTGCGATATTTAGCGGAATGCTTTATGGTTTGTAGTGCATGAAAAAAATTGAATTTTTGATATCCAGTTATGTTTTGTGAATGACAGCGATATTGGAGAATTGTTTCAGGAATGTATTTACAACCACCTCGAATGCAAGCGTTTAATGCAATCCAATGATCATGAAATTTTATGCCTTGAGGAAAGGGTAATATGTATTGTAAAAGATTGTTTGAAAATAGGCTTGCTGTACCTTGGATTAAATTATGGTAGCATTCTCTTTGGAATAGCATGTTGTCTGAATATGGTTTTATATAGATATCCATTGATTGAGATAATGTTTTGTTTAAGGAAATTAGCTTTTCATCAACTAGTTCTGCATTAGCTCCAATGCAGTCGTTTTTGTCAATATTGCTGATTAGTGTTTCTAAATGGTTTTTGTTCCATATGTCATCTTGATCACAGCAAGCGATGTAATCCCCTTTGCAAAACGATAATATTTTTTCGAAGTTTTTTAAAAAACCTATATTTATTTCGTTTTGATATAAAGAAATACGAGAGTCTTTCTCTAAATAAGATTTGATGATATCTATGGTTGAATCGGTGGAATGATCATCACAAATGATTAATTCAAAATTTGTATATGATTGTAATAAAATCGAGTCGAGCTGCTCGCGAATATATTTTTCACCGTTGTATGTTGCTAGTGCAATTGAAATGAGCATGGTTAATGTATTGTTAGATTATATTCTTTTATAATGTTGTAAAAATTTTTACCGATGTCATATTTGTTAATGGCATCAAGTTGCGCTTGATTTCCCATTTCTGCCATTTTTTCCCTGTTTTGATAGCAAAAAACAATTTGATTGGCAAGAGATTGTGGGGCATTATCTTCGTATAGCAATCCTGTTTTTTGATTGCTGATTTGTTCTTGAATTGTTGTGTTTCCGTTTCCTATAATACATAGGCCTGCAAACATATATTCTATTGTGACTCGAGAAAAACCTTCTGTGTGGGAGGGATGAATTCCGATATCGTAATTAGGAAGGATTTTAGATATGTCGTTGTGAAATCCTTTAAAATGAATGGGCAATGTAATGGAAAAATCTTTGATGATTTTCTGCAAATCATTTTTAAAATCACCTACGAAAGAACCATAAAAATCGACAGAAATGTTTTTTGAAATATCATTGGGAAGAAGAGCCAACGCTTTTAATAAAAAATCCTGTCCTTTTAATGGTGCTAAATTTCCTACACAAACTAATTTTAGTATTCCTTCATTTGGATTTTTTTGTTCTAGTTTAATTGGTTTATGTACTCCGTCATAGATCGTTTTTACATTTGCATATGTATTATTTTTTTTGATAAAAGTTTCTAGTTGCTTAGAAACGGTAATTATTGATGTTGAATTATTAATTATGTATTGAGGTAATTTGTATATAATTGGTTTCCAATAATGTTTGAATACTAGAAATTCACGAATTTGCCAAATGTGAGGAATTTTAAGTTTCTTGTGTAAATAGGCTCCAAAGTCAATGGATGACGAATTAGAATGAATTAGTGAAATTTTTTCAAAATGGATGTGTTTTTTTAATTTATGATATGAAAAATAATTTAGAAACGGTCGACAACAGAATGCAATGAGCCATCCTAGCCATCCCATGCCAAAACTGCATGTTCTTGCATAATGTACATAATAGTTTTTTACATTTAATGTGTTGCAGGCGTCATTAAGATTATTGTGAAATTGTGTTATAACTATAGGTTCAAAGTCCGTTTTGCTTTTGAGTAATTTTATTAACTCAAAAGCGCATTTTCCTGAACCGGAACTTAAATCAGCTTCAATGATATAAAGAAAAAAAAGTTTCATAGTTATGCTCCAAATAATCTTTTAAGTCCATGAATATATATCCAAAATGTAATTTTGTGTTGCAAAAGCATAGTTTCTAATTTAAATAATAATGAACATCCTTTTGTATCGACATTTATTATTAATGATTGAAATCTTTGGGATTTTGCGTCTCGTGTTAATTCTTTCATGCGCAAAAAGAGATCTTTTTTATTTTGTGGATTCATGTAATCTCTATCCCAAGATTGGTAAAAGAGAGTTAGTACTTCTCTACCGATAAAAGAATTAAATTTTCCCTCTGAAAGATTTGCTAGTTCTTCTACATAATTAAGTCCGGTTGGCAGGTAGTTTGGTCGGAATCGCTGTGTCGCGGATTCTTCGTTGATTATGTATTTGTAGAAAATTAAGCTAATATACGAAATTTTATTTGTTGAAGATATTGCTTTGTAGTTGAAAACTCTATCTTGTCCAATGGTACATTTGTCGCTAAAAAAAATATTGTTTTTTAATATAAAATCTCGACTAAAAAATTTTGCCCAAGGGGCACCCGAAAAGGCTGGATTTTGAATATGTATGCATTGTTTTAAATAGTAGTCACGATCTTTTGTGGATATTATGCTTGTATCTTTGCTCATCAATTTTTTTTCAGCTTTTTCTCCAATACACCAATCGAATAAAATGATATCGCTATTAAATAGTTGAACTTTTTGGTAGCTTGTTTCAAGAGTGTTTTTTGAATATAATAAATCATCAGCATCAACGAATGTTATGTATTCTCCTTTTGCCTGTTTTATACCGAAATTTCGAGTGGCCGAAACACCTAGATGAGGTTGAATAAATATTTTAAAACGGTCATCTTTTTCTTTATATGTGTTGCTTATAGAAAAAAGGTCTTTGTTTTCTCCGTCAAAAACGAGAATGAATTCAGCATCTTGCAAAGTTTGATTATAGAGAGAGTCTAGGCACTCTTTGAAATAGTTCAAGGGTGTTTTGTAAACAGGAACAATGACTGATATTTGCGGTGAAGAATGTGTTGCCAAATTTTATTCCCTCTTACAAATGAAATGTTCTTATGGTTAAAAGTAGTTGACTTGTTTATAGTGTTGAAATTATTATTAAGGTTTTTATGGGATTTTTTCTAGAATAAACCATAAAATGAATCCTGATCCGTGTCCTTTTAAAATATTAAAGAATCTCCAGTGAAAAAAAACAGATAATGCTAAAAAAGGATGCTTGTTTTGTTTTGCGCATTTAATGACGCTTGTCCAGACCTTTTTAAATTGTTTTTTTTGTTGATTTGTTATGTGAGAATAAATATTGTTGAGCTGCCGTAGATTCTTAAGAAATTGTTTTTTGAAGAAGAGAGAATCTATTCTGTTGAATATTTCTGTTAGTATAATACTCCATGATTCATTTCTTTTCTCATTAGAAGATGCTGTCATAATTGAACCTGGATTGAGATGCCTTATGTATGTATCTTGGTTTATGCATACGATGTATTTTACTTTTTGAATTACAAGAAACATCCATAGTTCATCTTCGTGAATTATCCCTTTTTTGAAGAAAAGGTTGTTTTTTAATAAGAATTTTTTGGATATGAGTTTGTTGCAGGCGTTTACAGGAAGGCGATTTTCTTGGCTAAAAAAATGAGCTCGAATATCTTTGTTGTTTTCAAATATGCGAGTAGAGTTAAAGAGTTGTTCGCTATATAAGGCCTCGTTTTGTGGACAATACATTTTCCCAATAATTGTTTCTGCTTTTGGGTGTTCCTTCAGAGAGGTAACCATTGTTTCTATGGTGTCTGAAGGAAGTTCGTCATCTGAATCTAGATAATAAAGATATTCTCCGGTAGCCTTTAGTGTTCCGACATTTCTTGCGTCTGACAGTCCGCCATTTTCTTTATGGAGGACTACGATACGTTTATCTTTGATTGCATATTCGTCGCAAATTTGCGGGCAAGCGTCGGGCGATCCATCGTCAACTAGAATAATCTCCAAATTGGTATAAGTCTGACTAACGATGCTGTCTAGGCACCTCCGTAAATACGGTTCAACTTTGTAGATGGGAACTATGATGGAAATAAGTGGATTTGGCATAGTTATTTAGTGCAAGTTCCTTTTGGTAATGTTTTGTTCGATAATCTCGATTGTTCTGCTGTGATTACTCAAGGATATATCCGTTTTAATAATTTCGAAAGCCTTGCAAACCTTGTCAAATAGTTCAAAATATATGTTGTTGACTGTTTTTGCTTTTAAACCAAGTTGTTCTGCAAGAATGCTTAAATCGTCCTTGTTTACTTTTTTGATTTCACTATGTTTACCGATTTTCATAGAAAGCTTATTTGTTAAATTAGGATAAGCTAATGTACATACGGTGTCATATAAAGGCGTGAGCTTTATGGAATTATTCTTGTACATTATGGAATAATTTTTTCCGTGTGCATCGCAGTTCCCGATAATCAAATTAAATAGAACGTATTGCAAGAAGGATTGCATTTCCAAAAGTGGAATGCTTGTTTTTGCTTTGAGCAAGTTGTATATGTCGGCAATGCTGGGACCGCCGTCATTTTGATATTTATAATCGCTTAGAATGCCAAGTGCCTGACATGTATCTTCTTGATGGATTCGGGATACTTTACCATCTTGAAAAAATCGGTCGTAACGTTCAACTAATAGAAATTCAGTGCCGTCTATTTGTCTAAATTCTGCATGCGGAACAGGTAAATTAGAATTTTCTGCCAGTTTCATACAGATATATTCATTTGCGGAAAGCGAGGACAGCTCTCCATTGCCGGTCGGCTTAATGATGTGTGTGGATGGGGCCCCCTTCCGTGGAAGGTAGAAATTGTCATCTTTGTATAGAAGGGGTAGCTTTTCCTGGGCGCCGGCGAGTGAAAGACGAAGTTCTTCTTTGACCTTGAGAAGAGGACGGGTGTTTGTGTTCTGTATATAATCTGATATTTTTTGAAGCGGAATTTGCTCGTAGTTATCCGAATTGAATTTGTAGATGTTTTTTGTCTTGTTCGGTTCGCCTTCGGGTAATATTGAAATCATCCCGGCACATTCGCCTCCGAGTTCGTTTAGCAACTTGAGCGTACTAGTTTCGGAAATGTGGAGATAGCCAGAAATTCTCCTTTTAACATCGCCTTCGGGCAGTAGCCCCTCAAAAAATGGCAGACATTGTTTTTGCGAATACTCGGCAGGACTTAAAGGGAGCGAAAGGGATATCTGAGGCAATTCTGCTTCAAGGTATGAAGCGTCGTAAGAAAAGACGATTCCTTTCTCAGCTGTGGAGGAAAGATACCCTGCTAAAGATTCGCCAAAGTAAACAGAGAGTCTCATTTGTCAGACCCATTTTCGTTGATGTGAAGCTTTAGCCCGAGCGTTTGCAAAACTTGTAGAACTTTACCTAGATGCAAAGATTGTTTACCGTTTTCTAGCTCAGAAAAAAAACGGA
The DNA here is from genome assembly GCF_902779965.1 of Fibrobacter succinogenes. Taxonomy (NCBI): domain Bacteria; kingdom Pseudomonadati; phylum Fibrobacterota; class Fibrobacteria; order Fibrobacterales; family Fibrobacteraceae; genus Fibrobacter; species Fibrobacter succinogenes. The sequence continues at coordinate 176,554 of NZ_CACZDK010000002.1, forward strand.
TTCCAACCCCACAAAATGCAGCACAGTTTGCTTGTGTTAAATTAAGGCTTTTGCGCCTTTTTTTTATTAAGGATGAAATATCCCCAGTTTTAAATATTTCCATATCCTAAATATAATATTCCCGAACGGGAAAATCAACGGACGGATTTCAGTAAATGACAAAAATATTCCCGAACGGGAATATGCGGTTGGCTAGGTTGGTAAAAAAAACATTAGATATTTTTAGAAATATACAAAAACTAGTGTTTGTTCCTAGAACTTCAAGTAGACATTGTCTATATCATATAACCATGTTTCATATAGTTTTCGTATTTTCCCGTAGTTGTTGTCTAAAAAGACTGTTTCTTTGCCCATCATCATGGCTAGTATGCCGGCATGCATTCTTGTTGCGTATACTTTTGAAAAAGGGGCTAGAAAGTTGACGCCTTGCTTGATTATGTATGTGCTGTATATATGCTTTATGAATGCGTCGTATAGCCTGTAAAGCTTATGGACGGAAAGATTCTGTTTGAATTTTTCAATTTTGCCAAACACATTGAATGTAGGCCAATCCGAAAAGGTAATGTCTTTTTCATTTAAAAGATTGTCTATTAGAGCGCTTGGCTTATGTTCTTTGTCTTCTCGTTTCACTAGCAGGGTTTTGCGTGGATTGTTGCCATGAGGGGGGCTTGGGAATTTGATATTCATGTAGAAAGCCATGTCCGGAACTAGGTAAGAATCGCAATTAAAAAATTTTTGTGCGATGTCAAAGGATTCCTTGTCTCTTACACATAGGGTGATTTTTTTGTGCTTGTTGATAAGATCGGCTATTTCAACAAGTTTGCTTTCATCATCGAAGTGTATTGTTTGTGGCATAAATAGAATGGGATTTTTTGGATAGTTCTTCATCACAAACTTCCAAAAATTTGGAGCCGTAGGCCATATATCCCCGAAACTGCCGGAACCTCTCATTATAAGTAAATCGTCTTTGGGAATTGCTGGGTGTCGGTTTTCAAATGACCACATTGTTGTGTATTCTTTGCACCTTGCGCTCTTTATTGTTGAAAGGAAATCAAATTCCCCCTTCATAATCAATGTGTCGCCGACATTTTGGTGGTCGCACATCATTAAGTACCGATAATCATGTGTGATTAGTGGCGTGAGTCGGTCTTGAATAATCGACCTCAGTTGTAGTATCTTGTCTTGCATGGCGATTATTTTTTTATGTGTAGCTTTTGCAAGACTCTTATGGCGAGTTCTTTGACCTTAGATGTTTTTACATAGACTCGTTTATGGATATTTGACCACTCTTTATTGTTGTCAATGAGTTTTTCATCAAAAAAGGCTTTTAGCTCAGGCTGCAGCCAATGACCGCCGCCTTCTTTTACACGATCTCTTATTTGCCCGTAGCAAACTTCATAGGTGTGCGGAATTAGGCCCTGGGTCATTAAAGCATGCCCATTATAACAATGGGCGATAGGGCATTTCCCTACGGGAATTTCTGGAAATGGCGCATCAGGATTTTCAAAAACGTTGCCTAATGATGGCTTACAATAGCATGCCGTAGCCTCTCCTGTTGCAAGATTGATGTAGGCAGACCATGCTCCGGCATAACAAAAGTTGTTTTGTTTTTTCCCGAATATAGATGTTTTAAACTCCCAAAATTCCGAGCCGAATTGACTCCAAGTCTTATTGTATTCGTCTAGAGGTAATTTTGTTAAACGCTCTATTTGATTAGTATTGTCATTTCTTGCTATTGTCAAGTGGGGAAGGGCGCCAAAATGTTTTATTGAAAATTCCTTTACTTCCTCGATATAAGGGATTAATTCATCAGAAGGGGTTATTTCTATATTCGCTGAGGCTCCTGCATTCCAAATTTTATTGACATTCTCCGCAAATTTATCTAATAAATTTTTCTTTTTTAATTCTAGATAATGGAATGAGCATTTGAATTCTAGATGTTTCAATAAGTCCTTGTCCCATGACAAGAATTCATCTAGGGCCTTTGATACAGATAGATTTGTTACAACTTCTACAAAATGCCCTTCTTTACATAGTGCCTTTACGTATTTTGCTAGATTGTTTGTTAGAAGAGTTTCACCTGCTGCGCACATGTTGATAAAACAAGGGCCTCCCAACCGTTCTGGTCTTAATGCGTAAGCGACTTGCTCTGGTGTATAGTCTATTTGGGGTTGAATGCCTTGAAAATGAACCGCTCGTTGTGCAATATAGCAGTAATGGCAGCGAAAATTACATATAGATAACGGTATATGTATAAGTAAAACTTTTTTCTTTTTTTGATTCATTTCCATAGGTTACTTAACAATAGAGGTTTCTATACATTCTTGATTATGTACTATCACGCCCCAGGTCCTATCCCATGCGCTGTATTCCATTTTATTTTCAATATCTATGAATTTCACTTCGAATGATAGTAGATTCATTGCTACATCATAATTGATGTTGGCTTCTGCAAAATTTTTTCTTCCCACAGCGATATTTATGGTGTATTTTCCTTTGGGGAGCCCGTGCTCGGTTATCTTTATTTTGACTTTAAATACATCGGTATCTTGTGGTATTTCTGTCAATTTGCTTACTATATTGAGAACTTTCAAATCAGAAATATCTGTTATTACGACTGAATACTGGCATTCTTTTAAGCGCGATGTATTGCGTTTAATTAAAAGCTCTAATTCTAGGGGCTCATTTGTTGCTATGGCTGATGGATCTTTATTCAATATTGAAATTTCTTTCATTTCAATATCTTGTTTCACGCCCACGAATTGTTGAGTTCTGTTCTTTTGACCAATCAGTATGTGTGATTCGTGGTTGTCAAAACTTGATCCCATATAATGATCAATAGCATCGTTGGCTGTTCCTGTATATGCTATTTTGCCTTGGTTTAAAACTAACCCAGTTTTACATAGGTTTCTTACTGCGCCCATGTTATGGCTTACGAACAGCACTGTTCGGCCTTCGCCGCGGCTTACGTCTTGCATCTTGCCGATGGCCTTCTTTTGAAATTCGGCATCGCCCACGGCGAGCACTTCATCGACGACGAGAATTTCAGGCTCTAGGTGCGCTGCGATGGCGAATCCGAGACGGACTGTCATGCCGCTGCTGTAGCGCTTTACGGGGGTGTCGAGGTAACGTTCGCATCCGCTAAAGTCAACGATTTCGTCTAGCTTGCGGGTGATTTCGGCGCGGGTCATGCCCATGATGGCGCCGTTCATGTAGATGTTTTCGCGGCCGGTCATTTCGGGATGGAATCCGGTGCCCACTTCGAGGAGGCTTGCGATGCGGCCCCTTGCGCAGATAGTGCCGGTGGTGGGGGCGGTCACGCGGCTCAGTAGCTTGAGGAGTGTGCTCTTGCCGGCGCCGTTCCTACCGATAATTCCCACGACGTCGCCCTGTTCCACTTTAAAATTGATGTCCTTCAGGGCCCACACGTATTCGCTGGAGCCTTTGTGTGCTCGATCGTTCGTTTCGCCTACTTTGAGATAGGGGTCCTCGCGGTGCAATATTTTTGTTTGCCAAAACCGATTCAGGTCGTGACTGAGCGTCCCAGTGCTCACTAGTCCCAGGCGGTATTGCTTGCTGATGTTTTCGAATTCGATCGCTGTTGACATATCAAAAAAATAATATAGATAAAAAATACATGAATAGCGCCGAATAAAACTCGCTAAAATGCTAAATTAAACATCAGAAAGACGTCTTATTTAGTACATTTTATTGTAGCTTTTATAATGATTCCGCAGAACTAAAGACTTTGTCAATTCCTACATTTTTTTATTTGAAATACATATTCGCGAACAGGACGAATTTTAAGAAGCAGAAGTGTCAAAAGGAAAACAAAGCTCATTCGAGCAAAAATAGATAGAAGAGTTAGATTGTCTAACGGAATATTTAGGTGAGGGACGATAGTTTTCCATAGGGCTGCAGAATGTTCTACGGAATGAACACAATAAATAATTAGACTATAACGTCCCCAAAAATGAATGCTTCGCCATAAAAAAGAATTTCTATTGTAACATTGCTTGACTAGTATGTACAAAGTGACAAAAGCGCCTAAAGCCCCAATCAGGTCAAAGATATATCCTGAACTAAAGAGACAACAGTACATATCTACACCACCGGCACTCCAGTTGTAAGCCCAAATTATTAGTAAAAAAGGGAATGTCTGAATTAAATAGCTACTTTCAAGAAACTTGTATTTTTTTATCAGATACCCTACGAATAAGAAGCCCGCTGCGCACATTCCCTGCGGAATACAAAAAGGGACAAATACTTTCTTGTTCAGGAAAATCCCAATTAGGGCGAGCAAAAAAAAGATAATGCTCAAGATGTAATCCGATTTGACACTTTTGACTAAAACGGATGTAATAATCCTGGCCCAAAACATTGCCAAAATAAACCAAAGAAGCCCAACATGTGCGTCAATCCAATTGGGAATGTATTGGGCTCTGAAGCCTAATAGGCTGGCAAGTGCTATACTTTTTAAACGAGTTGGGTTAATACATGTTGTTGCGACACAAAGCCAAAATGCCGTAAAAATGTATGGAACAAGGAGTCTCTTTGTGCTTAAAAAGAGTTCCTTTCGTAACGGACGTTCTTTTAGAAAATACCCCGCAACAAAAAAGAATAGTGGCATATGAAACGAGTAAATAAACGTACGAAACGGGCTGAAATCGCAATGCCCGATAATCATTAAAATAATGGCGATTCCCTTTAGAACGTCGAAAGTTTCGTCGCGTTTTTCGTCTTGTGGTGTATATGATGTTGTGGTGCTTGGGGGCATAGGGCTTGACGGTACTGCTTGCTTATGTTTTCGAATTCGATCGCGGTCATCTTGTTGAGTAATATAGATTAAAAGGGGTTGCCGGGAGATTGATTCAGGAAAAATGTTAAGAAAGAGGTTGACAAAAAGACTGGAGTGGTGTACATTTGTGTACATGCGCGAGATTTTGCTTTATAAAACCGATAATGCTGAGGTGAAGGTTGAAATCCTTCTGCAAAACGAGAATCTTTGGCTGACTCAGGCGAAAATGGCGGAGCTGTTTGATGTGCAAAAAGCCGCCATTTCAAAGCACCTGAAGAACATTTTTGCCGAGGGCGAACTCCAAGAAAATTCAGTTGTTTCCAAAATGGAAACAACTGCCGCCGATGGCAAAAACTATAATACCAATATCTACAACCTCGATGCCATTATCGCGGTAGGGTATCGCATCAACTCAAAGAAAGCGACGATGTTCCGTATTTGGGCCACGCAGGTTCTCAAGGAATATATTATCAAGGGGTTCGCCATGAACGACGAACGCCTCAAAAATCCCGTAAATTTCTTCGGCAAGGATTACTTCGAGGAACAGCTCGAGCGTATTCGCGAAATCCGTGCTAGCGAGCGGCGTTTCTACCAGAAGATTACGGATATCTATGCCCGGTGCAGCGCAGACTACAGCCTGGATAGCCCAATTACTAAGGATTTTTTCGCGACGGTCCAGAACAAGTTGCATTATGCAGTCACGCATCAGACTGCGGCAGAAATCATTTATTCAAGGGCCGATAGTAAAAAACTCAATATGGGGCTTACGACTTGGAAAAACGCCTCCGATGGGGATATCCGTAAGCCGGATGTTTCTGTTGCCAAAAATTACCTTTCCCATGAAGAAATTAGGAATCTGAACGAAATTGTTACAATGTACCTGGATTATGCGGAACGTCAGGCGAAGCGTGGACAGGTGATGTACATGAAGGACTGGGTTGAAAAACTGAACGCATTCCTCCAGTTCAACGAAGAGGATGTTTTACAGGACAAGGGCAAAGTTACCCACGAAATCGCAACGGCGTTTGCCGAGGGCGAATATGATAAGTTCCGAGTGATTCGCGATGCGACTTATAAGAGCGACTTTGACAAGCTCATGGAAGCTACCGCGAAATATAATGCGTAAAATTGTGTTGCTCTTTACACCGTGTCCATGAAGGTTCGTTGTATCTTGTTGAAAATGATAATTCCGAGCGCTAGGATAAATACTGCGAAACCAGCGGTGTAGCCGAGTGCGGCCCAGCTGAATTCTCCGACGCCGAGCATTCCGAATTTGAAGGTCTCAATAATGCTTGTGAGCGGATTTGCCTGCATGAGCGTTTTGAGGCGTGGGTCTTCGATGGTGCTGAGCGGGTAAATCACGGGTGTTGCGTACATCCAGAGTTGAACGATAAAGCTGAGCAAAAAGGTGAGGTCGCGATACTTTGTTGTAAGGCTGCTGAACAGTACTCCGAATCCGAGGGCTAGTGCGGCTATTAGCGCGATGAGTACGGGGGTGAGCAGTAGGTAAATATTGGGGTGAATCGGCGCTTCGGTAAAGATAAGGTAATAAGCGAAGACGATAAAGAATAATCCCATCTGGATGCTGAGTCGGACGAGGTTGCTCGTGACTGTTGCGAGCGGCACGACGAGGCGCGGAAAATACACTTTGCCGAACATGTTCGCGTTTTCGATGAATGTCTTGCTTGTTTGATTCAGACATTCCGAAAAGTATGTCCAAAGGCAGATGCCGGCGAGGTAAAAGAGCGGTTGCGGGAGCCCGTCGGTGCTGATTTTGGCGATTCCGCCGAACACGACCATGAACATGATGGTGGTCATGATTGGCTGGATAAAGAACCACAGCGGTCCGAGAATGGTTTGCTTGTACCAGGTTACGATATCGCGCTTTACAAACATGCGGTAAAGATCGCGGTACTGCCAAAGCTCTCTGAAGTCAATCGAGAGCAGGCTGGTCTTGGGCTTGATGATGGTTGTCCATTCGCTTGACTGCATGGTGCTTCCTGTATAGTCGATTCTTCGAATTCTTGAATTAAATGTAATATTCTTGAACGGGTAGGGGGTATGAATTTACGCTGTTTTTATGTTTTATAAGGTTGATATTCCCGAACGGGAATATCCGCTTGTTTTACGGCTGGTAATAATTGAAATATTCCCGAACGGGAATGTAATGATGCGAGGGCTTTTTGTCAAGCCTCCGTTTGTCGGAATGGAACTTGTTGATTTTACAATGCACCTATTGCTACTATTAAAATTTTGATTTATATTATAGGTATATTGAAATTTTGAGGCAGAGATGGATATTCTTTTTGAAGATAAGGACTTGCTGAAATGCGCTACTGATAGGGCGTATGCACTCAAAAGGCTTGGACAGCGTCGTGCACAACGTTATGTTGACCGCTTGGCTCAAATTAGTGAAGCTGCCAATTTTGAAGCCCTGCGGAGATTGCCTGGACATTATCACGATTTGGTTGGCGATCGCGCGGGGCAGTGGGCTTGCGATTTGGATCAACCGTATAGGTTGATTTTCAAGAGTACAAATGAGAGGCCGGTTGCGCAAATTGTGTGGGCTAATGAACGCATTGCAAAAATGCTTGAAATTGTAAATTATCATGGATAGGCCGAAATATGAACGAAAAAAAGATTGAATTGTGGCATGTTCCTTCACCTGGAATGGAATTGGCTGAAAAGCTTGAAGAAATGGGCCTCGATGCCAACGATCTCGCGGCACGCATGGGTTATACGCCCAAGGCGGTGAACGATATTTTGCAGGCTAATTGCCGTATAACGCCGGATTCGGCTATTGCGTTGGAAATGGTTACGGAAATACCTGCTATTTACTGGTTGCGTCGCCAAATGTCGTATGATGAATTTATTTCGCGCGAACGTATCAAGGCTTCGCTTTCGGATCAATCACTTTGGAAAAAGTCTTTCCCTTCGGAAGTTGTCGTACGCGAATGGGTGCTGTATGACAAGGGTGACGAAAAATCCTTGATACCTCTCCTCAAATTTTTTGCGGTGGCTTCTCCGCAGGCTTGGGACCGCTATTACAAAGATGCCCGTCTTAAGGTGGCGTTCCGTATTTCTCTTGCCGAGGTTAAAGATCCGTATGCGGCATCTGCGTGGATTCGTCGTGGCGAAATTCTTGCGGATCGTGACCCGATGGAAAAACAGGAGCAGATTCCTGTTCGCAAGCGCTTGAAGGCGGCGCTCCCTGAAATTATCGCATTCGCAGCTGCCAACAAGGCTTTGCCGAAGCGAGCCAAGAAAATTACTTACACGACTCCTGAGGCCGATGTTGTTGACGATTGCATGACGGGCTTGCAGGAACTTTGCCGCAAAATTGGGATACGCGTTTTGTTCGTGCAAAATTTCAAGTGCGCACCGATTCACGGGATGTATCGTTGGTACAAGGATGTTCCGCTAATCCAGTTGCATGACCGTTTTGAAAAACGTGCGACGATGTGGTTTACTTTCTTCCATGAGTTGGCGCATGTGCTGTATCACGGCAAAAAAGGAATTTGTTTACAGAATATCGAAATTACGCACAATCATCCTGAAAAAGAAGATGAGGCGAACTGCTTCGCGCAAAAGTGCATGCTCGAAGCGGGTTTCGAGGTGTAGAATGTAGTCTTGGAAATTCGCAGTTTATGAATGCTGCGAATCTTGACGATGGCGTTTCTGATAAAGTTGTCCTTAAAACGTTCTTTCCCTTACAACGTATTGAGGCGATTGATTGATGCTGATGTAGATTCGACCGACGTATTCGCCGATGAGGCCGAGCAAAAGCATAATCATGCCGCCGATAAAGAGTATAGTGGCGAGCATACTCGTGTATCCAATCGGAACTGCAGGGAACATCAGTTTTTTGTAAATGACAAAGAGGCCTGCGGCAAAGCCGATAGCAGCGCAGATTAAACCGATGAAGGTTGCTGCGCGGAGTGGCTTTACAGAGAATGCGGTAAAACCATTAATCCAGAGCCCGAGAAGCCCTGCGATGGTGTAGCCGGATTCCCCTTCGAGGCGTCGGCGATGATGGACTTCGACGTTGCCGAGATTTTTGGTAGCGCGGAATACAAGGCCGCTGATGTAGGCAAACGGGTGGGGGTAGCGCACGATTTCATCGACGATGAACTTGCGCATGATGAAAAAGCTTGTGGTGCGCAGCGTTTTGGGTTGTCCGATGATGGCTTCGGCCATTTTCTTGTTGACCCATGTTCCGAAGCGGCGGAATAGGTGTTGTGCGGCGTGCTTGTAGTAACCGTACACAACGTCGTAACCTTCTTCTAGCTTGTCTACAAGTTTGAAGGATTCGCTGGCGGGTGTTTGGCCGTCGTCGTCGAGGCTGATGATGTAATCGCCTGTAGTTTGGGCGTAGCCTGCCATGAGGGCTGAATGTTGCCCGAAGTTTTTGGCGAGGCTGATTCCCTTGATGTGTGGGTCTGCGGCGGCGAGGCTTTCGATGACGTTCCAGACGTTGTCCGGACTGCAATCGTTTACGAGGACGATTTCGTAGTCGGTTTCTGGACGCGTTGCTATGGTTTCGCGAATTTCATTTACCACCGTTTCGATGGTGTTTTGGCTGCGGTAGCAGGGGATGACGAATGATAGTTTCATTATAAATCTTCCCACTTGTTGCTTTTTGCAGAACGTGTTGCGGCTTGCATCATGGCGAGCCCTTCGAGGGATGTCTTGATGCCGCAAACATATTGACTGTTAAAGGAACCTGTTGCAAAGTATTGTGCAAGGCAATCGGCGATATCTTCGTAATAGTTGGCGAACGCTTCGATGAATCCTGCGGGGTGGCCAGCCTTGAATCGGTTGTAACGTGGCTGGTTTGCTATTTTCACGCCTCCGGTGCGGTCGCGTAAACTTACGTTCCCATACCGGTCGCATGTTTTGAGCGTTTCGGGTTCCAGCTGAAACCACTCGGCGCTGCCTTTGCTTCCATAGACGCGGATGCGGAGCCCGTTGCGGTTTCCGAGTGCTGTTTTGCTGAACCAGATTTGAGCACGCATATTGTTTGTGTATTGAACGAGTGCCCCTACGTTATCGACAATTTGCGAAAATAGCCCGAATGTAGCTTGGTCTGCGACGATACGCTTTGGGCGTTCGCCTGTCAAAAAGTAAATCATGTTGTGCAAGTGGCTGCCGAGGTCCAGGGAAATTTTGGGAATCACGGTGTCCTTGAGTCGCCAGCTTTGCGGCTTGGGCGGTTCGCCCGATGCTCCCAGGCGCATAAAACCTTCTTGTGGCATTTCGACTTGCACTTGCTGGATTGTACCGAGCTTGCCTTCGGCGATGTACTGTTTGAGTTCGCGGACCATCGGGTAGCCGGTGTAGTTATACGTGGTGCAGAAGAAACCTTTGGTTTCATCGACTTTTTGGGCTATGTCTTTGCCTTCTTCAAAGCTTGTGGCAAGCGACTTTTCGCAAATGACGGGGAAGCCCGCATCGAGTGCTTCGATGACAATGTCTTTGTGTAAATCTGTTGGTGCGAGTACGATTACGGCATCGAGCTTGCCTTGTTCGGCTTTGAGCAGTTCATGGTAGTTGCTGTAGGTGCGCTCTGGCGATACTCCCCAGGTTTTGGCTGTTTTCTGGTTTGTTTCTTCGTGAGTGCTGAATGCGCCTGCGACAAGTTCAAAATGGCCGTCCATTTGGCATGCTGCTTTGTGGACTTCGCCAATGGCAGAATTGACTCCGCCTCCGATAAATGCGATTTGGTAAGGTTCCTTCTTCATATTTTCCAATATAGGATATTAGATGGCGGATTGGGTCCACCATGACGAATTTTTTTTTCGTCATTCCGGACGCCTGTCCTCGCTTGCCGGGGATGACTCGGAATCTGACTATTCTGTGATTATTTGCGCAAGCTGTGGCATGCGAGCTGTTTTGTCCTGCATTTCGGCGAGCGTGTCGAATTTGAAAAATACAATGCCTGCTTTGTAGATCAATTTGTCTGAGACTACTTCTCCTGGCTTGTACCACAAGAATTTTTCGACGATGTTCCCTTGAATCTCGGGGGCGAAGGTGACATCGCGGACTACACTGCTATTTTCGATGTTGTTCCCGGCCATGACGCAGTGGCGTAACCAAAAACCTTGGGTAGGGACGTCTGTAATGCTGGATATGTCTTCTCCAGTTTCTGCCATGACGATGAATTTCGGATAGTCGATGCCGGTCGCGTATTTGACGAACTTGATGTAGAGATCGCCGGGCGAGCGGCGGCAGATTTCGATGATAATCGGTGTGCCATCGGCTCGTTCGATGTACTGGATGTGCAAAATGCCATCGACCAGGTTGAGCTCGTGGGCTATGCGCTCGCTGTAGTCACGCAGTTTCGCGAGGGTTGCGCTGCCAGAAGTACTGGGAGTGTTTGCTCCGCTGACCAGGTATTTGTTGATAAAGTATTGTTCGTTGTCGGCGAAAGCGAAGGCAACCTTACCCTTTACGAGCATGGCCGAAAATCCGTGATTTGAGCCTTCGACAAATTCTTCGACCACGACGTGGTCTTGCCGTGTGCGGCTGCAAGCGTCTTTGTAGGCGGTGCGTGCTTCTTCGATGGTCGCTGCGCGGTGGATGCCTTTGCCCCCTGTGAGATCGACTGGCTTTACTATGATGGGGTAGGTGAGTTGCGCAATGGCGGTTTCGAAGTCTGCGCAAACCTTGCTTGCAATTTCATCTTGATCTGCTGCAAAATTCGTGCCTGCGACTTTAACTGTAATCGCCTTCGGTGTTGGAATGCCAAGGCGTGTGGCCAATGCGCGGTACTTGTCCTTGTGGTGGATTTCGAGGCTTGTCGCGTAGGAATCGTGTCCTGGGAGTCCGAGTTTTTCGCAGATGTACACTGTCGAAAGCAAGGCGAAATCATTGCAGCCGGAACAAACCGCTTGCACGCCCTCGGCCCGCGCGAGTTCGAGCATCGCTTCTTTGTCGCTAAAATCCGCAAACACCGTCTTGTCGGCGTAAGGGTGGCCCAAGCCATCGCGGTTGTTGCCTGTGGTAATCACATACCAGCCGAGTTCTTGCGCGGCTTTAATTAGCGGGATTTCGGCATGGCTGCCACCGAGAAGGAGAAGTTTATTTTGGGTCTTAGAATTTTGATGGCGCATGTGCAATTGGGACATGGTGGTTTGATAATAGATAAGGTTATTTGGTCTTTATTAGATATATAATTTGGAAAGTCTTTTTCAATGCGTGCAAGAATTTTTCTTTCACAACAAGAATATTCCCGTTTTAAGTTGGCCGTTGGCAATTGATGGAGTGCATTTGATAGAATGAGGGGCTTTTCTCGTATGGTTTGTCTTGACGTGTCAAACCAACTTTTCATTGCGTCGGTCGCAATACAACGGCTGTATTTGCTTGCGTAGGATTGGAACGCTAAAGCCTTTTCAAATACATTGCCTTTTATAGCGGTGTTCGAAGTGGATTTGTAGTCGAAGCCGCTTAATGCGTAGTAATATTTTTTATGTACGTGCGTATGAGTCGCGACAGCAATGCACTTTTTTGTCAGGTATGTTTGCACGTCTTGTTGCAACGGCTCTATATTCATTAAATCATTGATGAATTTTTTAAGTTTTTCTCTTAGGTGTTGGTTTCGCTCAATGCGCTGGAAAATAAAATCACGTTCTTGGAATGCTAAATATTCGTTGACTCTTCGGATACACCGGTATATATATTTAGGGTCTCTTCTTTTTACGGTTGGATAAATGTCGTAAGCTGCAATATTGTAAGGAACGTATTCTGTTTCAAAAGGATAAGTTTCAATTATTCCAAAAAAATCTAAATATAGTTCCTTTATTATTTCGATAAAGGAATTGGTCTGTTCTCCAAGGCATTCAAGGCTAGGTGTATTTTCGCTTTTTAAATGGTGATAGCCTTGTTTTGCAAGTTGTCCCAATAAGTCCCATGCTACAAATGCGTATGAATAACGAATAAAGTATAATTGTTCTATGGGAAAATGGATGTCGGAGGTTTCAGTTTCGATTTGGTTGTTTAAAAATTGAAATTGTGTCGCGAGAAAACAAGCATCGAATGATTCTTCACAATTGTTGATGGAAAATCTCCGTTTGATGAATGTGTTAATGTTGCTGTTTTCTTCTATCATGTTATTTCCCCAATGGCATAAACGGCTTTATGAAACAAAGCCGGTGTAATGCCTTTGTTCTGATAACAGAATAAATTCTTATTTCCCAAAAAATTCCTTCACCTTGCTACACACAAATTCTAGATCTTCGGGCTTTAGACCGTAGAACATGGGAAGGCGTAAAAGTCTATTGCTTTCGTTGGTGGTGTAAACGTCTTCGCCATGGAATCGCCCGAATCGCTTGCCTGCTGGGGCACTGTGCAGCGGCACGTAGTGGAATACCGCAAGGATCCCGTTTTTCACTAGGTGGGCGATGAGTGCGGTACGCGTCTTGAGGTCGGCAACCTTCAGGTAGAACATGTGGGCGTTATGTACGCATTCTGCCGGTATATACGGGAGTTGCAAATCACCGGCGGATTCGAGATCCGCAAGCCTTTCGCGGTAGGCGTTCCAGCTAGCCATGCGGTTGTCGTAAATTTTTTGCGCGTTCTCCAGTTCGGCGTAGAGGTACGCGGCATTCAGTTCGCTGGGTAAGTAGCTGGAGCCGAGTTCTACCCACGTGTACTTGTCGACTTCGCCACGGTGGAATTGCACGCGGTTCGTGCCTTTTTCACGGATGATTTCGGCATGGTCGGCGTACTTCTTGTCGGCAATGAGGATGGCTCCACCTTCGCCCATGCTGTAGTTCTTTGTTTCGTGGAAACTGTAGCAACCAAAGTCCCCGAGTGCTCCGAGAGAACGCCCTTTGTAGGTGGACATCATTCCTTGTGCTGCATCTTCGATGACGAAAAGCCCATGCCGCTTGGCAATCGCGTTGATGGTATCCATCTCGCAGGCGACTCCGGCATAATGTACGGGAACGATGGCGCGTGTCTTTTCGGTGATGGCGTCTTCAATCAACTTTTCGTCGATGTTCATTGTGTCGGGGCGGATGTCCACGAACACGCACTTGGCTCCGCGCATGGCAAATGCGTCTGCGGTGGAGACGAATGTGAACGATGGCATGATGACTTCATCGCCGGGCTGAATCCCGCACAAAAGCGCGGACATTTCGAGAGCATGTGTACAACTAGTCGTGAGGAGCGCACGGGCGACTCCCGTTTGTTTTTCCAGCCAGGCATGGCATTTCTGGTTGAATTGCCCATCGCCGCAAATGCGACCGCTTTGCACAGCCTGCTTCACGTAATCGATTTCTGGCCCGACAAACGGTGGCTGATTAAAAGGAATTTTCATTGTTTTATGTTATTCCCCGGGGCTTGTAATAGGTGTTGTAGTGTTGCTTAATTTGCTGAAGTTTGGGAGCAAGGCGGTGATGCAATTTGTTTCATCGTCCGTGGACGCCCAGTATTTCATGTCGTGCGGCGGGTTCAATTTATAGTTGACAAACCACTTTTTGCCTTTCGCGCAATCGCCCAAGGTGACAATGGGCGAGGCGGTCCAGTTGTGTGTTGTCTGATCGGCATCGTACTCGAAATTCTGAGTGCTCGCTTTGCCGGTGGAGTTCCCTGCAGGGGATTTATAACCGATGTTGAACCAGTTTCCGCCTTGGGTGTGGTCGTGGATGTAGACTTCTTGCAGTTTGATGTAAGTCCCTGCGGCCACGGTGATTTCGGTTGCTTTGGATTTGGCCATAAAACCAAACAACTTTGGAACGGCGACTGCTGCGATGACGCCCATGATTACGATGGTAACCATCAACTCGATAAGGGAAAAACCTTGCTTTTTCATAAAGATTCCTTGTTAGGTATCTTCTTAAAAATATGATAATTTGAGGCGGATATCGAAAAAAGAGTATTAAATATTTGTTATTTCAATGGGATAAAAAAATAGCGCAACCCTTAAGGTAACGCTATTAGTGGGGCCTCCCGGACTTGAACCGGGAACCAACGGGTTATGAGTCCGACGCTCTGCCCTGTCCCGCGTAGATACTGGGTTTTCGATTAACGTCTCACAAAAAGCTCACAATTTAAAACCCTGTTTTTGCCTTAAAAAGCCCACTTTTT